>NZ_JBNPMC010000025.1:0-53350 GCF_050313795.1 Bariatricus sp. SGI.154 | reverse complement strand
TGTAATCGCCGGACAAATCTGAAGATTTCTCCGGCTCAGACATTCTTGAATTCTGTGCGTGTGGCACAGAATTCATCCTGATTTTGGACCTCTTTTTCACTAACGGCTTGTACGGCTCTTCTACGAATCCGAACGCCCATACTGCCCCTCTCTGCCTGTCATTCTTATGTGTGGCTCTTCATGAACTGTGGGGATTCCTGGCGGGGTGCAAGGGGGGAACGGTATTGGCAGGAAATGGCGGTTGGTCCCAGCCATCTTCTTCTGCTTTACCGTACACTTTCCAAGAATCTATTTTCTCCATTAAATTTCCACCTTCTTCAGATGAAACTGAAATGCCGTATACTCCGGTACTTCCCGATTAATCGGCAGCCCTGCATTCATAAGTGCAGCCCCGGAAAGAATGCGTTCACCATCATTAATCGTATACATAGCATGTGGCTCCAGTCCTTTTGCGCGTACATATTCCTGTGGTCCGTTACAGGTAAGATTCGTAACCACTACGCTTAGAAGTGACTCGCTCTTATCCTTGGTTACATGCTGCCACGCAGTCATATTACCTACTTCGAAAGGATTGGTTAAGCGGTAGAAGTCGCCTTCAAAGGTAATATGATAGTATCTGCGGAACAGGTCGCTTTGTTCTTTGCAGATTGTCTGTTCTTCTTTCGTTAGATGGGTTGCATCCAATTCATATCCGAAGGTTCCGCACATGGCAACGACGGCTTTGGTCTTAAGTGGTACGAATTTTCCGCTGTCGGAGATGTGTGCTCCCATCGTGCAGGTCGGATATACGAAGGATGTACCGTAGTGTAATTTCAGGCGGTCAATTGGATTGTTGTTATCGCTTACCCAGTATTGTGGATAGTAGTGGAGCATAGCAGCATCATATCGTCCGCCGCCTCCGGAACAGCCTTCGAAGAGGATATCCGGGTGTGTTTTAATAATGTTATCCATAACACGGTATAAACCGAGTACGTAGCGGTGATATACTTCACCTTGCTTGTCTGCTGGAAGTTCGTTGGACCAGATGTCAGCAAGTGAGCGGTTGATATCCCATTTTACATAGAAGATATTAGCATCATCCAAGATGGCATTCACTTTTTCAATCAGATAATCCTGTACATCTTTGCGGCTCATGTCAAGGGCAATCTGGTTACGGCTTCGCACTGCGTGGCGCCCTGGAATCTGCATTGCCCATTCCGGATGTGCGCGGTATAGGTCGCTGTCTTCTGATACCATCTCAGGTTCGAACCAGATACCGAATTTCATGCCGAGATCATTGATCTGTTCTACCAACTTGTGAAGACCGCATTTGATCTTTTTCTCATTGACTACCCAGTCTCCGAGACCGCTGTTGTCATCGTCACGTTTGCCAAACCAGCCATCATCCATAACTAACAGGTCTACACCCATATTCTTGGCAGCCTTGGCAATCTCTACTAATTTTACATCATCAAAATCCATAAAAGCGGCTTCCCAACTATTGATCAATACCGGACGCTGCACGTCTGTCACGAATTTGCTCTTGCAGAGGTTGGTGCGGTAGAAATCATGGTACAAGTGTGAAAGTCCTGTGAATCCGTGTTCGGTGAAAGCCATTACGACTTCAGGTCCTTCAAAAGTCTCGCCTGGCTTTACTTCATATACGAATTGTTTTGGATTGATTCCCATGACCAGGCGAAGCTGATCATACTGGTCAAGTTCTACTTCGGTAAGGAAGTTGCCGCTGTACATCAAAGAGAAGCCATAGCATTTGCCATAATCTTCCGTGGCATTCTGATCACATAAGACCACGAAAGGATTCTGTTGATGGCTGGAAGAGCCGCGCACGCTTCCGATGGTATGTATGTGATGGGTCAGATGCTGGCGTTCTACCTGGCGTTCCTGACCGTAACGTCCCGGAAGGCTTAACAGATCCATATCGGAACCGTTCAGGAAATCCAGGCATACAGACATAATCTTTTTAAGATGGATGGATTTCTCGCCGATATTTCTTACCTTGACAGCACGGGTAATGATGTCAGCCTCTTCAAATACGCTGTATAGAAGAGTTACCTGTACGTTGCTTACCTCATCGGATAATGTAATCTCCAATGTATCTACGGTATCATCGTCATTTGCAAATGTGCATGGAAGGGTATCCAACTGATATTTTCCTTCGATGATTCCAAAATTCAGTGCTTTGCCATGAAAAGAGTAGCTTCCGTCCGAATTAACGACTTCAATGCTGGTAGTTCGGAAATCCCCTTGCTGTTGTGTGCTGAATTCCTGTGGCTGTGCGTCAAGGGAAAATGTTCTGGAATTCCTGGATTCATATGGGTTCCCGGAGAATCCTCTGTCGTACTGCATAATCTGATAGGTCATATCAGCGTCATGAATAGTTGGACCATAATAGAGATGCAGTAAATAATCTAAATTGCCTATCTTCATTTGATAGGACGTATTTTTCGTGTGTAAAGTAAGTGTCTTGCTTTTGTCATTAAAAATAATTCCCATAAGTGCTGGTTGGCCTCCTGTTTCTGATATTTCTTTATGAAACTCCGTTCATCAATAATGCTATTATAGCATAGCCCATTATAAATTTATTTGGACGAAAGGTAGAAAAAAACAGGAAAAAGTGGTGGATTTGACGAATCTGGGAGAGACGTTTCTGTTCCCGAGTTCTTCCGGTTGGATTGTAATTCCTGCTGTTAGGAGCGTACAAAACAGCCAAGATTGTATATACTTTATATGGTTAGAAGTAACTAATGATAGAACAGGAGGAACAAAGGTTGAAACAGACACTTGATACAAGGGATGATGTTTGCCAGACAACTTTTGACTTTTGCCGGAGCCAGTGACAACATTTAAAAGGCAATGACGATTATTGCCAGCGGTGCTATTTTGAATATTATTCTTGATCCGATTTTTATCACGATTATGAAGCCTTATGGTATGGGAATTGAAGCAGCGGCTTATGCAACTATTCTTTTGCAGTTTATCCAGGCTGCTGTCACCCTGTGGTATTTCAAAAAGAAAAGTCCTAACGTAAAAATCGGACACATCGTTTCACAGTGTTCCATAAATTGTTGTCCATGATTGGCAGTTCATCGTATTTCATATTGATCTGGGAGATCATTCCGCTGTTCAATACATTTTAGATGCGAAAGAACTCTTTGTACGAAAATAATAACATGCGTGTTTTATGGAAATATTGAATCTTGACATGTAAAATTCATATCGTTATTATAAAACTGTGATAGATGACGTTGGAAAAGGGAAGAAAGAGGGAAAGATGTGGAGAAGTATGCACCACACATTGTACCAAGTATTTATCTTGCAAACTATCTAAATGAATTTGAAAGTACGATACAGAATTACGATGTAACACTAAAAACAATTAAAAAGGGTGAATTTTTGACGCAATATGGAGTAGTGAATAATACTGCCTATTATATAAAAAAAGGCATCATTCATTTGTCTCTGGGGCATGATCAAGGGAAAAAATCGCTATGTTTGTTTGGTATTGGAACTATTTTTCCCGTGGGGGTTGAAATCCATAAGTTTCGTGCTGAATATGAGATGATGTTGCAGGCGTTTACGGACCTTGAAGTATATGAGATGTCATATCCGACATTGAAGAAGATTGTGCAGGAAAATGGAATGCTTGCCGGAGAATTATTGAAAGAGAATTGTGATTTTATCGGTTATATGTTCTTAGATACGATTAATCAGACATTCGAACCATGCCTAAGCCGTATTTGTGATATTCTGTATCTATATATTATGAAAGTACATCCTAATAAGGATGTTATACCATTGACGCAATCAGAACTTGCCAGTATAGCAGGTGCGTCGCAGGCGCAGATGGAGAGAACAATCAAGTTGTTAAAAGACGAAAAGGTATTATCTACATCTAGAAAGCAAATCACAATATTAGATAAAGAAAAATTATTGAATTATTGTACGCTTGGTATGCGTGATAATGTACAGGAAGATGGTTTAATATAATTAAAATTATTTTATAAAGAAGATAAAGCATAGAGCAATGTATATTGTAATATGCTTTATTTTTTTTGCGAAAAAATACTACTTTCCCTCACATGATGGAGAAGGAAGTGTGAAAGAGGGATAAGATTAATAAAAAACAAGGGAGAGCGTTGAATGAAAGTTTTTGAGCCAATAAAGATACGGGAAATGGAATTAAAAAATCGTATGATAGTCTCGGCAATGGTAACCAATTACTGTAGGGAGGATGGATTGGCGACAGAAAAGTTTATTGCTTATCATGAGCGAAAAGCCCAGGGTGGCTGGGGACTTATTATTACGGAAGACTATAAGATTAATCCGACAGCTGGAGGTTTTAAAGATCTTCCAGGACTATGGGATGATGCGCAGATTGCTAGTCATCAAAAGTTGACAAAGAGAGTTCATCAGGCAGGAGGAAAAATTGCAGCACAGATATATCATGCGGGGCGTGAGACCAGTAGTGCAGTGACAGGCGAACAGCCAGTAGGACCGTCTGCGTTGAAAGATCCGACAATGCCGGAGATTCCACGGGAACTGACAGTAGAAGAAATCCATCTATTAATCCGGCAGTTTGGTGATTGTGCCAAACGAGTAAAAGATGCAGGATTTGACGCTGTGGAAGTACATGGCGCACATGGCTATTTGATTGGGGCTTTTATGTCGCCATTTTCGAATAAGCGCACAGATGAATATGGGGGATGTATAGTAAACCGTGCGCGGTTTGCTGTGGAGATTGTACAAGATATTCGAAAAAAGTGTGGGGAGGATTTTCCGATCATTTATCGGATGTCAACTGTGGAATATGTGCATGGTGGTCTAGAGATTGAAGAGACAAAGGTAATCGCCCGAATTTTGGAACAGAATGGTGTAGATTGCATCCATTGTTCACAAGGGGTATATGCGTCTACGCATACAATCATTCCACCATCTGTGGTGCCAAAGGCAGCCTATGTAAATAATGCGGCAGAGATTAAAAGTGTAGTATCTGTACCAGTAATAGCGGTCGGAAGAATCAATGATATTCAGGTGGCAGAAAATGTGATTATGTCAGGCAAGTCAGACTTGGTGACGATGGCAAGGGCATCTCTGGCAGATCCGGACCTTCCTAAGAAAGTGATGAATGGACAGGAAGAAGATATTCTTCGTTGTATTGGATGTCTTCAGGGATGCAGTGCGGAAAGTGCCAATGGAAGATATGTACGGTGTCTTGTAAATCCCGTAACGGGCATGGAAAATGAGTATGATTTGAATCCTGTCCGGAATCCGAAACGGGTGTTGGTAGTCGGCGGTGGCGTTGCCGGATGTGAGGCAGCAGTTGCTTCAGCCATGAAAGGACATAAAGTAACGTTAGTCGAAAAGGAAGATCGATTGGGTGGACAATGGATTCCGGCATCTGTACCGATTGGAAAAGGAGAATTTACCACGCTGATATACTGGCAAAAGTGTCAATTGAAAAAATATGGGGTTCGTATCTTATTAAATACGGAAGCCGATATGGAAATGATACTTAGTGAAAATCCTGATGTGATCATTGCAGCTACTAGAAGTTGCCCGTTCGTTCCGCCAGTTAGTGGTAGTGAACAGTCATTCGTAGTAAATGCACATGATGTCCTAATGGGAAAAGTAACCGTGGGAAACAAAGTGGTAGTAATTGGTGGGGGACTAGTCGGTGCTGAAACAGCAGATATGCTGGCTGAACAAGGAGTAGAAATATCGATTGTAGAGATGCTGCCGCAAATTATTCGTGATGGAGAACCTTCGCCGTCTATGTATTTAAAAAAGCGTTTAAAAGAAGCCCATGTGAATATATTTACATCAACAAAATTGAAGGAGATTGGATATCATACTGTAATAGTAGAATGTGGTGGTAGAGAATCGGTTATTAGGGATGTGGATACAGTGGTTATAGCAGTAGGTGTAAAGACCGAAAGGAAGTTTCTGGATGAATTGGAAGGAGTAAACTGCCCGGTTATAAAAGTTGGAGATGCAAATGGCGTCAAAAATGGATATATGGGAATTAGAGAAGGATTTGAGGCTGGTTTAAGTCTTTCAAATTTATAAAAATACAAGGAGGAAAGGACATGAGTAACAAAAAAGTAATTCTAATTACTGGTGCTGCCATGGGGATTGGTCGAGCGGCGGCCTGCAAATTTGCCAGAAATGATTGGTCCGTAGCTATGATTGACAGGGAAAAAGAAGCATTAATGGCAGTGAGTGAGGACTTAAAAAAAGAAGGGAGGGATGTGGAACCGTTTTTATGCGATGTTTCGGATTACGAACAGTGTAATGATACTGTAGAAAAAGTGGTTGCACATTATAGGAAAATTGATGCTCTTTACAATAATGCAGGAGTTCTTGGCGATCGTCTGGGAATTTTGGATTTTGATCATAAAGCATTTCAAGAAGCATTTCAGACCAACGTGTTTGGAAGTATGTATATGATTCAGTTGGTTTCGCGAACTATGGTAGAACGGAAATTGGAGGGATGTATTATTAATACGACATCTATCAATGCAGATATTGCAACATGGGATCCGGTAGGTTATATCGGAAGCAAGGGAGCTATGAGATGTCTGACCCGTACTTGCGCGTTCCAACTTGGCAAATATAAAATCCGTGTGAATGCTGTATCTCCAGGTGCAACAGTTACGCCAATGGCACGTGCATCATGGGAGAATAAAGAGGTGTATGATACGGTTGCTGGTTTACATATCCGTAATATGTGGATACAGCCGGAAATGGTCGCTGATGCTGCATTTTTCCTTGCAAGTGAAGAAGCATACGGAATCAATGGTGTGATACTTCCCGTTGATGACGGATATACATGCGGAAAATCTGCAGATTTTAGTAAAATTTCATAAGACAAAGGAGGAGATTCTATTATGGCAACTCAAGGAAGTTCTACAAAACAATTAAAGCAGACCTTAGGGTTCATGGATCTGATGAGTACAGCGATTGGTCAGATTATTGGCGCTGGTATTATGACGCTGCTTGGTTCAGCTATCGCTCTGACAGGGCGTTCGGTACCGATTGCATTTCTCATTTCAGCAGTTATGGTTGTTGGTTATTCTATTCCGAAGATTTTAATTTGTGGTGCCGCGCGTGTTCGCGGTGGGGAGTATACAATGGTTGCTATGTTGGCCGGCAAACGTATGGCTGGTATTTATACAGTTGTAAATACTCTCAGTAACCTGTCTTTGGCTATGTATTCACTCTCATTTGCCAGTTATTTCATTTCGTTATTTGGTTTTGGCAACGAAAAGATTATTGCACTTATTGTGACCACGCTCTTTTTTGTCATCAACATTGTCGGCGTAGATGTTATGGCGAAGTTCCAAAATATTATTGTTATAATGCTGTGTGTTGCTTTGGGACTGTTTGCTGCGTTTGGTGTTGGCCATATACAGCCTGATTACTTGACAGAAGGATTTCTGACGAATGGAATTGGGGGCCTATTGCAGGCAGGAGGTCTTCTGACTTTTGCCGTAGGTGGAAGTACTGTTGTTGCGAATCTGTCAGCAGAGGCAAAAAATCCTACTCGTGATATTCCGATTGTCATGTTGGTTTCCACCTTGATTGTAGCAGTTATTTACGGCATTATCGGTGTTGTGGCTGCGGGTGTACTTCCTGTTGAACAGGTTGCTTTGTTGTATTTTCTACGATTTGTGCAGTATTTAATATTTATTTGAATATTGTTCAACTCTCTCCGGCTCTGATAGTTGGTAATGTAATATTGCTTGCTGTTTCTATTATCTTTGCCCAGATTCGTATGAACAAAGTTGATTTGAGCCCAAGTTATGAAGAGAATATAGACTAAGACATAAGAATGATAGAAGTGAAAATAAGTATATTAGGAGGAGAACGATAATGAAGTATGATTTTGAAACAATGGTATCAAGAAAAAATACGGGCTCTAGCAAGTGGGATGGAATGTATGCATTGAATCCAGATGTACCCGATGGAATCGTTCCATTTTCCGTAGCAGATATGGAATTTAAAAATGCACCTCAGATTGCAGAAGGAATTGCAGAATATTTGAAGAATTCGATTATGGGATATACATTTGCAACGGATACATATTATGATGCGGTCATTGGCTGGATGAAGCGTCGCCATCAGTGGGATATTAAAAAGGAATGGATTGTTGAATATCCTGGAGTTGTTCCGGCACTGTATCACATGGTACAGTTGTTTACGCAACCGGATGAGGGTGTTATTCTGTTTACCCCTGTTTACTATCCATTCTACAATGCAGTAAGAAAGAGCGGAAGGACTCTGGTTGAGACTCGGCTTATATTAAACGGTAATCGCTATGAGATTGATTTCGAAGATTTTGAGAAAAAGGCGAAAGAGTCCAAGAATAAGTTATGCTTGTTGTGTAATCCCCATAATCCAGTAGGTCGCGTATGGACAGAGGAAGAACTGGAGCGTATCGGAAAAATATGTCTGGAGAATAATATTCTGGTGGTATCGGATGAGATTCATCATGATCTGATAATGCCGGGGTACAAGCATACTATATATGCAAAAGTTTCTGAAAAAATAGCACAGAACTGTATCATCTGTACTGCTCCCAGCAAAACATTTAATATGGCAGGCATGATGACTTCCAATCTGATTATACCAAATCCAGAACTTAAGGAAAAGGTATATGAATATCGTGAGAGCCAGGCAGTATTTTTCTGTAATATGGCTGGCTACAAAGGATGTGAGATTGCTTATAATGATTGTGAGGATTGGTTAATTGAACTTTTAGAAGTTCTGGATCGGAATCGTCAATTGGTAGAAGGCTTCATGAAAGAGAAGTTCCCACAGATTACAGTGATTCAGTTGGAAGGAACTTATCTACAATGGCTGGACTGCCGCAAATTGGGACTTTCCTACAAGGAGTTGGAAAAGTTCATGATAGAAGAGGCATATATATTCACGGATGAGGGTTATGTGTTTGGTGAGCCAGGCGAGGGATTTGAGAGAATCAATCTGGCATGTCCTACATGGGTGCTTAAGGAGGCTTTACAGCGTATGGAGCAGGCATGGAAAAATAGACAAAATGAGTAATTGATGAAAAGGAGAAAAATAATGAAAACAAAAACAATTGTAAATACAGATTATGCACCAAAGGCGATTGGACCTTATTCACAGGGGATTTGCGTAAATGGATTATTTGTAACATCCGGGCAGCTTCCAGTGAATCCGGGAACTGGGAAAATTGAGAGTAATGATATTCGGGAGCAGACTCGTCAAAGCCTTGAAAATATCAGAGCGATTTTAAAGGAAGGACAGTTGTCATTCGATAATGTGATTAAAACGACAGTATTTCTTGCAGATATTAATGATTTTGCGGAAATGAATCAGGTTTATGCAGAATATTTCCCGGAGAATTGTCCGGCACGTTCTTGCTTTCAGGTGGCTGCGTTACCAATGGGAGCAAAGGTTGAGATTGAGGTAATGTGCAGCAGGGGATATCTTGTTTATGAAAATCATTAAAAAACATACGAAATAGTGTATATGTTAGATGAAGCACCGATCTGATCGGTGCTTTTTAATGGATATGCATTAAAAAATTTGCGATTTTATTATAGATATAGTCGTGTTATAATTAAGTTTAAATAGTTTTTTGGATTTTACGATTTAAAATAAATTATGAAAAGGTTTATACGGCAGGAAAAAATATGAATCTTGAATATATATGTAGTCAAATTATAAAAATTACACACAGCAGTATCTGTCATATCCATAAAGACGGCAAACCTGGCAAATGTTTCGGCAGTCACGCTGATGAACAGAATCCGGTACTCGCAGATACCGATTTTAGGGAGCAGATTCTCTCTGGAGAACCAAGGACATATCCGTATATTTTTTGTGAGTACAGTACCATCTTCTATGCAATCTTCCCTATAGAATCGGGAAAACTGGTGATGGGACCTGTAAGCATAGAAATCCCCGACAAAGAATTGACGGATTATATGCTTCAGACCCACCATCTCGGTGAAGCAGGATTCCGATTGCCGTATTGTGATATCAAGACATTTGGCGCATGCGTATTAATGCTTCATCATTTTTTGACCGGAGAAGAGATGTCCTTAGACGAACTGTGGAGAAAGAATGAACTGCAAGATTATGATGTAGATGAAACGAGGGCAAGTGTTTCGAATGTTATCTTCCAGCGTCAGGAATATGAATTGCCGCATAACCCATATGACCAGGAGGTGCGGGAATTAGACAGCATCAGGCGCGGTGATGTGGAGATGCTGAGGCAGAGTCTTAAAGAAACCTATCAGGGAGAAGAAGGACGGTTGTCGAAGGATCAGGTGCGTCAGGCAAAGAATATTGCGATCTGCGTGATTACATTGGCATCACGAGCGGCGATCGAAGGCGGGATGCTCCCGGAGGAGGCATTCTCTATGGTAGATGGTTATGTTTTACAGATAGAAGAGATGAATAGCGTTATTAAGATTAACGCGATGGCACGTCAGGCGGAATATGAATATGCAAAGGCAGTTGCCGGAATCCACAAGAAGAGGCAGAAGAATGAGTTGATTGAGAGAACAAAGAACTATATCTTCCAGAATCTTCATAATGAGATCGTGATCGGTAATATCGGGTACGAGATCGGGGTGAATTCCAGTTATCTGTCGGATCTGTTCCATAAGATAGAGGGCATGACGATCCAGCATTACATACGGCGGGAGAAGATACGGATGGCAGAAAATATGCTGCGCTATTCAGAATATGATGTAAAAGAGATCGCAAATTACCTTTCGTTTTGTTCGCAAAGTTATTTTGGACATATTTTTAAAGAGCAGACGGGCATGAGTCCAATGCAATACAGAAAGAAGTACGGAAAATACAAAAACAATAGAAAATAACAAAAATAAATGATATTATACCAAAATAAATGATATATTATGCTCGGATTCTTTGGTACTATAATGGCAATGAAAGCCACTGCTTTTGGCTGCCAAAGCATCCGGAAGGAACTGCGAGTGGCGGTCTTAAGTAGGCTGGCAGATGGGTAAAATGTAGAATAAACGGAGGAATATAAGCATGAAAGAACTTCTTTTTGGAGCGGCATACTATGATGAGTATATGCCCTATGAGAGATTAGATCAGGATGTTGCGATGATGAAAAAGGCAGGAATCAATACAGTACGTATTGCAGAGTCTACCTGGAGCACTTGTGAACCACAGGAAGGGGTATTTGATTTCTCCCATGTGGAACGGGTTATGGATGCGATGGAGGAGGCAGGGATTCATGTAATTATCGGAACCCCTACCTACGCTGTCCCTACCTGGATGGTGAAGTCTCATCCGGATGTGCTGGCAACTACCGTGAAGGGAAGAGGAATATACGGTGCGCGTCAGATTATGGACATTACCAATCCGGCGTATCTGTTCTATAGTGAGCGGGTGATTCGTGAACTGATGAAACGTACAGCACATCGGAAATGCGTGATTGGTTTCCAGCTGGACAATGAGACGAAGTATTATGGAACGGCAGGAAGGAATGTTCAGGAGAGATTCGTAAAATATCTGCGGAAGAAATTTCACAATGATCTGGATGCCATGAATCATGAATTCGGATTGGATTACTGGAGTAACCGCATCAATGCCTGGGAGGATTTCCCGGATGTGAGAGGAACGATCAATGGAAGTCTGGGAGCAGAATTCGAGAAGTTCCAGCGGTCATTGGTTGCAGAGTTCTTAAGCTGGCAGGCTGATATCGTGAATGAGTACCGAAGAGAGGATCAGTTTATCACGCATAATCTTGATTTTGAATGGCGTGGATACTCTTTTGGTGTGCAGACGGATGTCAACCATTACCATGCGGCGAAGGCGTTGACCATTGCCGGTGCGGATATCTATCATCCTACCCAGGATGATCTGACCGGAGCGGAGATTGCCTTTGGCGGTGATATGACGAGATCTTTGAAACAGGATAATTATCTGATCCTTGAGACGGAAGCGCAGGGGTATCCGGGATGGACACCTTATAAAGGTCAGCTGCGCTTGCAGGCATACAGCCATATCGCATCCGGTTCGAACAGTGTGATGTACTGGCACTGGCATTCGATACATAATTCTTTTGAAACTTATTGGAAAGGACTGTTAAGCCATGATTTCCAGGAGAATGATGCATACCGGGAGGCATGTATCATTGGACGGGAGTTCTCAGAGATCGGAAGCCATCTGGTGAATCTGAAAAAGAAGAATGAGGTGGCAATCCTTGTAAGCAACGAAGCATTAACGGCGCTTAAATGGTTTGGAATCGAGGCAACTGCTGCAAGTAACGGCGGCATCGGATATAATGATGTGGTTCGCTGGATCTATGATGCATTGTTCCGGATGAATGTGGAATGTGACTTTATCTGGCCGGAGTCAGAGAATCTGGAACAATATAAGATGATTGTAGTACCGGCTCTCTATGCGGCTCCGGATGCTTTGCTTAAGAGATTGAATCAATATGTTCAGAATGGAGGCAATCTGGTTGCTACGTTCAAAAGTGCATTTGCCAATGAGAATGTGAAGGTGAGCCATGAAGTGCAGCCTCATATTCTGACGAATTGCCTGGGCGTAAGATATCATCAGTTTACCTTCCCGAAAAATGTTGGCCTAACTGGTGAGATTACAGGAGAGAAGGCAGGAGAAGCGAAGACTTTCATGGAACTGCTAGTGCTGGATGGCGCAGAAGTTCTGGCATCCTATGATCATTATAACTGGAAAGAGTATGCTGCGATTACTAAGAATCATTATGGCGAGGGAACGGCAGTGTATCTTGGATGCATGACGGATCAGGAGACTCTTGAGAAAGTTCTGAGAAGTGCGCTGCAGGACGCAGGTGTGGAGCAGATTGAAGAGAGATTCCCTGTCATTGTAAGAAAGGGAAAGAATGATCTTGGAAAGACGGTTAGATTCTATTTCAATTATTCTGCAGAGGAGCAGACAACAGAGTATAGGTTCTCTGAAGGAGTAGAATTACTGACAGGAACAGAGATTACGACACAGGATGTGATGCAGATTGCACCTTGGGGGGTAAGCATCATAGAGGAAAAATAGTTTTAAAGACCTGACATTTGTAGTAGAATGGAAGAAAGAAACCCGTCTACAGATGATAAAGGACTATTATTTATGAAACGAAAGAAATCAACTAGAAAAAGATCAATTATAAAAGCGTATCGGAGAAAATGGCGCAGACTGCCGCGGGAAGATCAGGTATTCGTGGTGAAATTCTTAGGTACGGCATTCGTACTCCTGATTGTAATCATTGTTCTTCTCAGTTTGCTGATTGCTCACATTGTGAAGAGTGCGGATGCAGGAGAATCGAAAAAAAGTAATAAGGTCATAAAGGAAACGTCTGCATCCGCTAAAGATAAGGCTTCATCAGAAGATAAAGTGTCTTCTGACGATGCCTCGCCGGACGGTGATTCGTCAGAAGAAGGCGCGCCAGCCGAGGATGAAGCAGAGGTGACGGGGGCTTCTTCGCCTGATGCAGAGGTGGAACTTCTTGCAAGGCTGGTGAATGCTGAAGCAGGAGATGTATCAAGGGAGACGCAGATTGCAGTTGCGTCTGTGATTTTGAACCGGGTGAACAGCGATAAGTTCCCAGATACAATCTCTGAAGTCATCTACCAGTCAGGGCAGTATACGACGGTGTCGGGGAGTAAGTTTAATGAGACGCCGAATGACGCATCCATAGAAAGTGCGGCATATGTGTATCAGAACGGGAGCCAGATTCCGGAGAATGTGCTGTACCAGTCTTTGACGCCGCTGGGAGGCGGAGTCTGGAAACAGCTGGATGGGAATTATTTTTGTTATGAATAAGTAGTTTGTTATAATGGCATTCTGTATTGAGTTGTGGTACAATCATATACTTGAGGTCAGGTATTCTGACGGAATATAGAAGATAGCATAGAAGGTGAGTATCGTGACAAGGAATATGACAGAGGGAAGGCCGTTTCAATTAATTCTTAAGTTTGCAGTTCCTCTTCTGATTGGAAATCTATTACAACAGACTTATAACATTATTGACGCGGCGATTGTGGGAAGAATACTTGGAACCAAAGCACTGGCAGCAGTTGGAGCGACCAGCAGCGTTCAGTTCCTGGTGCTTGGATTCTGCATTGGTTCATGTACAGGATTCGGAGTACCGATAGCGAAAAGTTTTGGAGCTGGAAAATTAGAAGACATGCGGGATTATATTTTCAATGCGATGGTGTTGACAGCAGGACTTGCGGTGGTGCTGACGGTATCCTGTGGTTTTTTGTGTCCGTGGATTCTACATATTCTCACTGTACCAGGTGAGATCTATAGAGATGCTTATGAATATCAATTGGTGATTTTTTTAGGACTTCCATTTACATTATTATATAATCTGCTGTCCAGCATCCTCAGATCTGTGGGAGACAGCAGGACACCGTTTATGTTTTTGGCAGTTTCTACGGTACTGAATATTGGACTTGATCTGTTTTGTATTGTGGTATTGAGATGGGGATGTGCAGGAGCGGCGATTGCAACCATCACGGCGCAGGCAGTAAGCGGCATCCTATGTCTGGTATTTATCTGGAAAAAGGTAACGGTTTTAAAGCCATCTGCTTTAAATTGTGCGATGAAGCCGAATGTGGCGAAGAATCTGCTTATGATGGGAGTGCCTATGGGACTTCAGTTTTCGATTACAGCGATTGGAAGTATGGTGATGCAGTCGGCTAATAATGGGCTTGGAAGCATCTATGTGTCAGGATTCACGGCAGGAATGAGGATTAAGCAGTTTGTCATGTGTCCGTTTGATGCAATCGGTTCTGCGGTGTCTGTCTTCTGTGGACAGAACCTCGGTGCAGGAAAGATTCAGCGAATTCGCAAAGGTATTCGTGAGGGGCTTGTGATTGCGGTTTCCTATGGAATGATTGCGGGACTGGTAATGATCTTTTGTGGCAGAACACTTTCTATGCTTTTTGTCGGCAAAGAAGCGGTGGAAGTGCTGGATGCATCTGCGAAGTACCTGCGGTGTATAGGATACTTTTTCTGGAGCCTTGGATTCTTGAATATATGCCGTATGAGTACTCAGGGACTGGGATTTTCGGGAAGAGCGGTTTTCTCCGGTGTGGCGGAGATGTTTGCAAGGAGTATTGTTAGTCTTGGGTTCGTGGCATATTATGGATATACGGCGATCTGTTTCGCGGATCAGACAGCGTGGGTTGCAGCATGTTGCTATATTGTGCCGATGTGTTATATGTGCGTGAGAAAGATTGCGAAGTCTGAGGCAGAGATATGTGCAACTGTATAGGCAAAATAACATAACAAATAAAAAACAAATTGACATCTTATAAAACGGTATGTTATACACATTGATGGGTAGTTATCCCTAACTTGTGAAGGCAGAATGAAAATTTTGCTTTTTTTAACTATATGAGTTAGTACATACTAACGATAAATGGTATGAAATATGATTGACCAAAACGAAATTCAAGAAGGTAGGTAATAAGAGAATGCCATCGCAAAGCAGCTGACGAAGGAAAAAATCCCGACTCCGGCTGGAAAGGAGAAGTGGGGTGCGACAGTTATCTGGAGCATCCTGACCAATGAAAAGTACAAGGGGGATGCCTTTTTGTAGAAATCCTACACGGTGGATTTCCTGACAAAAAAGACGAAGGTCAACGAAGGAGAGGTTCCGCAGTATTATGTACAGAACAACCATTCCGCCATCATAAAGCCGGAAGTCTTTGATATGGTCCAGCAGAAAATACGGGTGTACAAGTGGGTACAGGAACGGGAACAGCTTCAGGAGGAAATGAACGTGGTATCAGAACTGATCCACCAGTGCATCCGGGAGAACACAAGGGTGGCGCAGGACCAGGGGGAATACCAGAAGAAATACGATGCCCTGGTACGGCGGTATGATACAGCAAAGGATCGGCTTGACGAGGCGGACAGTATCATCAATCAGAAGCAGGCACGGAAGGCAGAGATTGAATTGTTCCTTTCGGAACTGGATAAGCTGGGGATTTTTTGTGTTTGTGAATGCCGGAGGCAGAATAGTTTGTGATGGCAAAGAGAATTATTGGAAGAAGTCCTTTCTATATGCTATACTGGCAATACGAGTAAAGAGACAGATATGTATTTATTTTAAAGGAGACATTTGATGTGTAACATATATGGTCAAAAGATGCGGAATTATCCGGTGTGATTTTGAAAACCCTTTCGTGGCTTTACAGTGAAAGCCTCGTAGGTGGACATTCACCCGGTGCTTGTTATACTGAAAGAGACATAATGGGTAAAGAGTGTATACGTTGGATAGAGGCTGTTTGGAAATAAGATTATTCAAATAACTTGGAAGTTAGTAGGAGGAATATTTTATGAGACAGGAGTATGGAAATGGTATATATGAATTAACAGAAGAGGAGAAAGAATTGGTCGAAGAACATAAACTGTTTTATGCAGATTTATTCAAATTTGGAAACAGTATTTTAGATAAGTGCTTTGATGATACAATAAAAGATTATGAATTGACTATATACTCAAACTTTTATAGAATAATGGAATTGTTAGATACATTAAAAGTTATGACTGAAAATAGTTTGATTAATTCGGGATTTATTGTTTTACGTTCATTGATTGAAAGTGCTGTTCAATTATGCTATTTGATATCAGATAAGAACGAAATGCAAAAAAGAGCAACTATTTTGCAGATGCTGGATATTAAAAGAACAGCGGCTGATGGAAGACTATATTGGAAGAGAATGGAAGAATATAGTTGCTATAAAGATTATATTGAAGTATTAAAACGAGACAAACCATTTTCTAATTGGTATAGTTATTGTGAAGGGAAGAGAACTACTTTAGAGGATTTGTTTGGTATAGTTGGCTGGCAGGATATATATACTAATCTTTACAGACCATTGTGTATTGAAACGCATGAGATTAGCCATATGGAAACAAACATTGTGCCAGGAAGAGGTAAATTTAATTTTAAGCCTTTTAGGATGTTTGAAAATCATGTATTATTGTTAAATTCCGTACTTACTGTTATGATACGAGTGTTGCATAGTATAATGGACGTTTATGGTAATGAGAGGTTGAAAAAAGAGTGGGGTGTGTATGAAATAAAAGTTACAAAATATGTACAAGATAATAATGTTATTTCAGAAATAGAAAAAGTATTTAGCCCCCTATCAAAGTGGTTTTGACCGAGGAAGAGTGATATATTTCTCATGGAGAAAAAGATCAGAAAACAATAGAGATTTTAAGAGACAAACAGTTCGGAGCTATGTGGTAAACCAAAGACTGCATGATTCCGGGCTTTTTCTTTTATCTTTATACTTTTTAATTTTGCTTTCTGACTTTGCACACTCCAAACAGGCAAAGTTAAAAAGTACAGGGCAAAATTAAAAGGTATATGTAAAAATCAAATTGTATCAAAATCATCGTCCCGATAGAGCCTACCAGTAATCTGGATTCTCTGAATGAGGGGATTATCCTGAAGTCACTGAAAGAGTCCTGTGACAGAAAGACGGTGATTCTGGTGTCGCATCGGAAGTCTACCATGAATCTGGCAGATGTGGTATATGAGATGGATAATGGAAGATTGTCATAGGTGGATGATAGAGTAAGAGGATGTGCAGCCGGGATTATAGATTTCGCAATATGTAATATTTGAGAAGGAAATCATGAAAGGGGACACCAGATGTGAATCCGGAGAAACTATCAGTAGTAGATCCTGTAGGTTGTTTGTTGATAAAAAAAGTACGTTAAGAGTTGGATTATGATGAATTAAAATGAGAACAGTGAGGAAATCGATTGTGTATCTCTTGATATAGTGGTACAATTGTGACGGAAAGAATGTTACAAAACTCGTAAGAATGTAACATGTAATTTCAATAATTGGAGGTTAATTATGAAGGATTATATAATTTGTATGGATGCTTCTGGAGATATTATCGAAGAAGCAGCCAGAGTTAATAACATCAATTTTATACCAATGGAGTATTCTCTGGGCGACGAGATGCGGACATCCCATGGCTGTGAGAGTGAAGAGATATTGAAGAAGTTCTACGATGGACAGAGGAATGGAGACCTGACGAAGACGTCTCAGATATCACCATTCATGTACGAAGAGTATTTTAAACAATTTTTGGAAAAGGGACAGTCGGTGTTGTATTTTTGTCTTTCAAGTGGTCTGTCATCCACTTATGCGAGTGCCACGCTTGCAGCAGAGAATCTGAAAGAGGAGTATCCGGATGTGGAAGTACTTCCGATTGATACCTTGTCAGCGACTGGTGGTATCGGGCTTCTTACAGAGATTGCCATCGATAACAAGAAGAATGGTATGGATATCCATGAGAACTTTGAAGCAATCAAAGTATTGATTCCGAAGATTCGTCATTATTTCATGGTTCAGGATCTGATGTACCTTAAGAGAGGCGGTCGTGTCAGTGCGGCAACAGCATTGGTAGGATCGGCGCTTAATATTAAGCCGATGCTTAAAATTGATGAGAATGGTAAGTTAGTAACGGTGGATAAGAAGCGTGGCAATAAGGCGGCTATGTCATCACTCTTTACATATTTTAAGGAGAATTATAATCCTAACTTGAGTAAGATCATCTATATCTGTGATGCAGATACGCCGGAACTTGCAGACGCTCTGGTGGAGAAGGTGAAAGAAGCAGCACCTGATGTTATTATACGCCGGACGATGCTGTCGCCGATCATTGGGGCGCATACGGGACCGGGGATGCTGTCGATGATTTTGATGGGAATTTAGTTTATGAAGAGTTGTTCAAGCGTGTACGGTATAGAGGATAGATTGGGTGGTTCAGTGTCGACTCCAGTCGCCTACAATCCGTAGATTCAAAATAGGTCTGAAATCAGGAATCGAATGTAATCACCGGACAAATCTGAAGATTTCTCCGGCTCAGACATTCTTGAATTCTATGCTAGTGGCACAGAATTCATCCTGATTCAGACCTATTTTTCATCAATGGCTTGTATGGCTCTTCTACGACACTGAACCACCCAATCTACCCTCTATGCCTGACATTCTTTGTGTGTAACTCTTCATGAACGGGGAGGATTCTTGGCAGGGTGCGTATAGTTGTTTTATCTGTCTTGGTATGTAATTTCGAGTGATTCACCCGCTGTTTTCGCCAATATTACATACCCTAATGCCAAAACCCTGAGTCATAGTATGTAATCATCAATAATCTGGTCTAACACTGCCAAGATTACTGCCGCTGGTGGCAATACTTCATACACATCCATCAGCAATCCGGTCTCCGCTAATTCCAACTAGTTCCAAGTGGTTCTAACTATCAACATGTTTGCTTGTCCTAGTTTGCTTGTCTTAATTTACTTACCTTATCTTATTTCAGCCATCGTTTCCTGCCAATACCGTTCCCCATTGCACCCCGCCAGGAATCCTCACAGTTCATGAAGAGTCACACATAAGA
Organism: Bariatricus sp. SGI.154; assembly: GCF_050313795.1. NCBI lineage: Bacteria > Bacillati > Bacillota > Clostridia > Lachnospirales > Lachnospiraceae > Bariatricus > Bariatricus sp. SGI.154. The sequence goes on along the minus strand of NZ_JBNPMC010000025.1, from coordinate 33,905 downwards.
ATGTCAGGCAGAGAGGGACAGTATGGGCGTTCATATCCGTAGAAGAGCCATACAAGCCGTTAGTGAAAAAGAGGTCTGAAATTAGGAGGGCTTCTGTACTACCAGTACAGAAGTCCAGACTATCGTGGGCGGAAAATCATCAAGATTTTGCGTCCGCTATAGTCGGTGCCTAATTCCAGACCTCTTTTGAACTTACGGATTATAGGCGACTGGAGTCGGATACGAACGCCCATACTGTCTCTCTCCGCCGTACACTCCACATATACTCTTTAAGAACTAAATTTCAATACTATTCACATGATTCATATGCATCTGTGTATACAAGATCACAGTATCCCCTTCTCTCAACACCATATTCCCATTCGGAATCAGTACCTTTTTCTTACGTTTGATCAATACAATAAGAGTTTGGCGGGAGATATCCAGATCCCGGATGCGTTGTCCGTTCCATGGATGATTCTTCTGAAGAATCAGTTCCTTAAGGTCAATATGTTCATGATCATGGAAGGATTCTGCGCCCAGTACCATAGTATCGTTTGCTTTCAGCACGATATTGCCACGTGGGATGATAATCTTATGGTTACGCTGGATTGCTGCTACGATAACACCTTCCGGCAAGCCCAGTTCGGCAATGCTGTGTCCAACCCACTGATCATGCTCTGAAAGATGCATCTTGATGAAGTGAATGGCTGCCTCATGTCCATATTCGCTCATTCGTTTGATGTGAGAATATTGATCAACGAATCCTGCGGATATGATACCGGTAGGGATTGCAACCATACCGACACCAAGGAAGGTAATGAATATGCCGAACATTTTTCCCAGTGTTGTGATGGGATAGATGTCACCATATCCAACGGTCAGCAGAGTAGAGGCAGCCCACCAGATGCCGGAGAAGGCATTCGTGAATACCTCTGGCTGGGCATTATGTTCCAGACTATACATACACAGGCTGGATGCGAGCATCAGAACTAATATAATGAAGACAGAGGAGAAGAGTTGCTGCTTCTTGCTGGTAATAACCTCTGTAATAACATTCAATGAATCATAATAGGCATTGATCCGGAAGAGCCGGAAGATGCGGGCGATTCGGAACATCCGGAATGCAACTGCGCCTGATGGGAAGAATATAGGCAGATAGTATGGCAAAAAGGAGAGCAGATCTACAATCCCGATAAATGATATCATGTATTTTAAAAGTGCTTTTGGTTCGCTAAGATTGGGATACCGGTATTTGGCAGTCCATAGTCTTAATATGTAGTCGATGCAGAAAGTTGCAACGGTGATTTTTTCCAGCACGAGAAGCCAGGTACCATATTGAAGATTGATATGATCGAATGTACACAGAACGCTGACTGTAAGATTCAGGATAATAAAAAAGGTATTCAGAAAGTCGTAGCCACGACTGATACTGTCAATATCATTTCCAACTTCCACAATCTCAAAAACACGTTTTCGACGCTGTTCCCAAGTCTTATCCATAGTAAATGTCCTCCTGCAAGATATTGCATGGCAGATGCCGTCTTCATTGTACTATAAATTTTGCGATTTTAATATATTGACTTTTAACAAAAACCAAGTTATCAATTAAAAAACAGATGTCGCACGGGCATCTGTCTTTTAAATAATTATATTCATTTATTCCTGTGTGAATCTTGATAAGAACTGCCGTGTACGTTCTTCCTTCGGATGTTCCATCACCTGGATCGGATCGCCCTGTTCCAGGATACATCCGTCATCCATGAAGATTACATGGTCAGCCACATCTCTGGCAAATGCCATCTCATGAGTAACAATTACCATCGTCGTCTTCTGATCTGCCAGTTCCTTGATTACTCTTAATACCTCTCCGGTCAATTCTGGATCCAAAGCGGAAGTCGGTTCATCAAAGCAGAGAATATCCGGCTGGAGTGCAAGGGCGCGGGCGATTGCAACACGCTGGCACTGGCCGCCTGAGAGTTGATGCGGATAGTTATTCATCCGGTCAGACAGTCCCATCTGGTTAAGAAGGGTTTCTGCCTGTTCCTTAATCTCAGCAAGAATCTCTTTCTTTCGTGATTTATAATCTGGCTGTTCTTTTGCCAGAAGTTCCTTTGCTAACATAACATTTTCCAGTGCTGTGTACTGTGGAAAGAGATTAAAAGACTGGAATACCAGGCCGAAATGAAGTCTCTTCTTACGAATCTGAGATTCCTGCATGGTGGCAGGATCTTCGGCATCGAACAGCGTCTTTCCGTTGACACGGATCACACCCTTATCAGGACGCTCGAGGAAATTGAGGCATCGAAGAAGTGTTGTCTTTCCGCTTCCGGAGGAACCGATGATGGAGACAACCTGCCCTTTTTCCAGAGAGAAACTGATGTCTTTTAATACTTCTGTATGATCGAATGATTTGCGAATGTGTTCTACTTCTAATATTGGCATGGTGCTCCTCCTATCTGAAATAATCTAATTTCTTTTCTAACCGTCCAAGCAGAACCGTCAGGATACCATTACAGATGAGATAGTATACAGCGGTAAAGAACAGAGGCCAGATGGCTCCGGAGATACCCTGCGAACCTTTCATGAACGCTTGTCCTGCCCAGATAATCTCCTGAAGGGCGATGATACGCGCAAGCGAGGTATCTTTGACCAGTGTTATGATTTCATTGGACATAGGCGGAACGATACGCTTGATCATCTGGAGCAGCGTGATCTTGAAGAAGATCTGGCTCTTGGTCATGCCCAGTACGAGTCCGGCTTCTTCTTGACCCACCGGAACACCCTGGATGCCTCCACGGTAGATCTCGGAGAAGTAACAGGCGTAGTTGATGATAAATGCTACGGATGCAGCCAGGAATCGCCCTGCTTCGCCGCCTCCCCAGATCGGATTATGTAATACCAGACCAGGGAAATAATAGACGATCAGAAGTTGAATCATCAGTGGAGTTCCCCGGATAATCCAGACAATAAATTTACTGAGATAACTGAGCGGTCGGAATTTGGACATTGAGCCAAATGAGATGATGAGTCCAAGCGGTATCGCGCCGATCAGTGTTACAAAAAATAGTTTTAACGTCTGTAAAAAGCCGACATTCAATGATTGAATAACGATGGGCATCTGTTGTAGAATCAGTTCCATGATATTTCCTGCTTTCTCTTAGAATTTCAGTTGCCGAAGCATCCGAAAGGAACTGCCGGTGGCAGGTCCTGTAGGTGAAAAATAGAGGGCGGAAGATTCCGCTCTCTATTCCTTTGTAAAATGTAATGAATCAATATTCAAGTAATTACTGCTCGATGACCGCTGCCTGTACACCATAAGTCTCTGCAGTCTCAAGCATGCTTCCATCTTCATAACTTGTTTTAAAGAACTCGTTCAGTGCCTCTGCAAGATCAGAACCTTTACGGAAACCAACACCATACTCTTCGCTGTTCAGCCCAACCGTGTAAGTAAGATCAGCGTAACCTGTTCCTTCTCCTACCATAGCAGCTGCCATCAGAGAATCGATCACTGCTGCATCAGAAGTACCTGCTGCAACTTCCATCAGGGCATCAGACTGAGCCTTTACTGGTGTGTAGTTAAGTCCAAGAGCGCTGACTTCTTCTTCACCGGCGCTTCCTGCCTCTACAGCGAATGTCAGATCAGACAGGCTGTCAACATCCTGATAATCATCAGCCTTGTCAACAGGAACGATTACGATCTGAGCATTGTTACAGTAAGCATTGGAGCATTCCATAGAACTTGTTACTTCATCGGTAAGAGTCATACCATTCCATACACAGTCGATGGTCTTGCCGTCTAATTCCATAATCTTGTTGTCCCAGTCAATCTCTACGAATTCGACTTCTACGCCAAGGCTTTCCGCAAAGGCAGCAGCCATGTCAGCATCGAAACCAATCCAGTCACCATTCTCATCTTTGTAATCCATTGGCTCAAAATCTGTGATACCAACGACTAAAGTTCCTTTATCCTTTACATATTCCATATCGCTTCCATCAGAAGAGCCTGAATCAGATTCTGCTTTTGCATCGCTGTCTGAACTAGAATCAGATGAACCGCCACAGGCAGTGAGGGACATGACCATAAGTAAAGTCATCATAAGTGCAATAAATTTTTTCATAATTTAATAAATCCTCCTAATATATGTAATATAAAAACCACGTCACTATAGTAACAATTTACCATAATAAAGTCAATAGTAAGATTTGGGATTTTTGAATTAAGTCAAAATGTGTCTGAAATGTGTGAAAGTTTATTTAAACTGCGTATGAAAATATTATTGTAGAAATAATAATAAAAAGTCAAATGATATAAATTCTTAGATTTCATGCGATAAAAAGTGTACGTTATTGACAATATGTACGTTTTTTGATATTATGGAGGTATCAAAGGAGATGATTGATATGTTGACAATGAATGCTACGGATGTTAGAAAGGAATGGAGTCGCGTAGTGGACAGTGTGGTGAGAGATAAACCACAATTTATCAAAAGGACCCGAGATCGTATGTGGCTATCCAATCTTGAGACGATGTCGGAGATTTTAGAGGTATATCATTTTACAGCGGAAAGATATGTAGAGGAGGATGATTCTATTACATTATCTTTGAATGAGATTGAATTGGTAGAGAATGCCTCCACGGAGAAAGAAGCAAGAAGATTATTGGCATATTCCATCATGGATTATGCGGCAGATTACTATAAGGATTATTCTTATTGGAGTAGTGCTCCGAATCGTAAAGCACATATTCCGTATGTATTTAAGGCACTGATTATGGATGATGTAGAGGAGTTAGGTGATAGTATTATATGCCAAAATGGAAAGAACTAAAACGGTTCTGCGAAAGAGATGGCTGGGAATTATATAAGGATACGGATCATTATTTCTATAGGAAGAGAGATGAAGATGGAAATATCCGTAGAACAAAAGTTTCAAAAGGAAGTGGAGAAATTCATCGGGCTATGTGGCAGAGTATACTAAAGAAGCAACTTCAAGTTACACAAGAATATTTTAATAGCAAGATATAGGATTGATTGTAAAAACTGGTGTGGGTTAAATTTTACACCGGTTTTTTTATTTGGAAGGAAACGTTTTTGGTGTAGATTAAGGGAAGCAGTGACACAGCAGCAGACCGGGAATTGCAGACGGAACGCCAGATATTGGAACAGATGAAGGCAGGATTTCCGCAATTGCCAGACGAGGAGTGGGAGTGGCTGTATGATTGTGCGGTGCGCTCGGCATTCGCCGGAAAGAGCGTTGGCAGAGAAGAGTGCAAGCAGTGCTATCTGCTGTATCGTAGATTCAGAAAAGAAGTCTTAAAAGAGTTGAAAGGGTGGAAGAAAATCTGGTTCTTATATGGGAAAGGGATGTAGCACCTGCAGAATCTATCATTCCATGCTATCCACATGAAATAGTATATCAAAACTCTGGTTCCACCGATAATCAATACAGATTTTATAAGACTTCCCCATGCTGTTGCCAACCAGTTGAAAATGAGTGGCATCGAAATATTCTTCATCAATTGGAATAAAATATTCCATTGTTCCGGAAGCAGATATACTATTTAAGTCATAAAGATCGGTCATTGGTTCGTAAGGAACCGGGTAAGTTCTGGTGGGACCGGAAGAAGAATAAGGAGGAGTATAATAATACGGGCTATGCTCCACATCATTTACATTAGGAAGAAACGAGCAATATTCCAACAGATGGACACCGGTTATCGTGCGTTCCGTATCTGTGGAATCATAATGCAGCCATAGTTTCCAGTAATTAAAATCGCTCTTATCAATTGGAATATGCCGGTCATCAATAGTTTCCCAGGGAGTAACATCTAAGATTTTGCAATCTTCAATATGGACACTTCCTCCTGGAATCTGATAAATAGTATCTTCCCAGGAAAGTTCTTTCAAATTCACAGAGATAGAAAAATTCTCCGGGAAACTTTCCGATAGGCATAGATATGGCACACGCAACGTATAGTTTCCGGGCGAAGCCTTACCAAAATCCCATTCATAGTATGTCCGGTCACTCATAGGACTATATCTGATACAAGACCCGGTTAGTACGGTGCCATCGTCTGCCACCGCAGTGATATCATCTTCCGGAGGACTGATAGAGTAGTCACGGATAAGGGCAGGAGAAATCGTAGCATCCCCTTTATTGATCGGATAGATGGCGATGATCAATGAGCCGTTTTCCAGACGGGGATAGATGGCAAGATTACCATATTTGCCCGTCTCGGAAGTATAACTGTCCAAAGTTACTCCGGCAGAACGTGTCAGTGTAAATGGAATCAAAGTACCGTAGGATTGAATGATAAGTTCTAGGCTATCTTTGTCTGAATCTGGCAAGTCTATGTACTTAAAGTCAATTTCCTGATGGATTCCATCATCGCGAAAACAAAGACTCTGTACAACGGTTGTGTAAATCTGGTCTCCGCAATAGAGAATTCCGTTCGGAAGATTCCGGATGGAGGATAAACAGGCATCTAGATTTTGCGTTTCCACATTATCAACTTCCCATTTATCAGAAGTTAGGATAATATCCAGAGACAGTATGTTATCTTTATAATATGCGGTATCCAGTTTGTATGTATAGGAGTCGCTTTCCACAGTTACAGGTGAAAGCAGGGTATAATCAGGTGATGAAGTGTTTTCTGCGCTTCCATAGCCGGGAATCCATGTAAGCCTGGGGAGTGTATCATCTGTTTCTTCAGAAACGGCTTCCGTAGCTTCAGTATTATTATAATCTATCTGAATATCTGGCAGTTCTTCACTCATGTCATCAAGAGGAGAAGAATCGATGACCAAAGGCGTAGCAGAACGTGTATCATCCCCAATATCCGTATCATCTGCCATGTCATCTTCCGTGTCTTCCAGTATTCCGATATGCAGGAAATCCGGAATGATCTCGTAGTAGACCAGAACCCTGTATGCACATGCGGATGCCAGCGCCAGCAGTAGTACCAGAAGCATGAGCAGCATAATACGGCGCAGTTTGCTGATGCTGCGCTGATGCCGTTTTTTCACCGTTTCATAAGGAAGATTTAAGGAATCGGCAATTTCCTGAACGGTCATGCCGCCATAATATTTCATGCGTATGATCTGAAGTTCGTCTTCTCGCAACTCTGCCAGTGCTGCTTTCAGATCAGTCTTAATTTCCGCCGTTTCGATCTGCTGATCTGTGAGGGCGTAATCCATGGGAAGGGGTTCTGACTTATGGCGGATTTCCTTCCGATAGCGAGAGACTGCCAGATTACGTGCGATGGATGTCAGGTAGACCGGAAGAGAAGCCTTGCCGGCGTCAAAACGGTCCCGGTGCAGATAGAACTGGGTAAAAGTATCATTGATACATTCCTTGATATCTTCTGGATTGGCGAGGTGAAAAGAGATTACCTTCCAAAGCAGACCGGTATATTGCTCGACCATTAGAACCATGCCCTCTTGTGCATTCTTTTCCAGTATATCTATTGTCGTTGAATCGTCAAAACATCTTTTCTTCATAGAATAGCATCCTTTAAAACAATATTTCATTCAAGGATATCATGAAGTCAGGGGCTTGGCAACAAGGTTAAAATTAACCAAAATGATAATTATGGCCTATGGTATTCTTTTGAAGGTTGAGACAAAAATTATAGAAATAATCTATTTCAGATATTGCAGATATGTGCAAAAATATATAAAATTATCAATAATACAAGATAATAACTATAAGATGATTATATAGGAGGACAGAAAATGATACAGAATTTTGCATTTGGAGTTGATGTAAGTTGGGTAAGCCAGTTAGAGGAGAAGGGATTTTGCTGGATAGATTATGAAGGAAATAAAGTGGATCCATTTCGTGCGGCAAGAGATATGGGGGCAGATTCCGTAAGATTAAGGGTATTTGTTAATCCGCCCGCGGATGGCATGTGGTGGAAAGCGTTAGAAAGTAACTATTGTATGCTTGGACATTGTGATGCAGCTGGAGTCCTGGAAATGGCAAAACGGGTGAAGGATCAGGGGATGCGTCTGATGATTGATTTTCATTACAGTGATTATTTTGCAGATCCGACACTTCAGGACATTCCGAAGGAATGGGAAGATGATGATTATGAGAAACTGACCAAACGGGTATATCAGCATACAAAAGACGTACTGATGTTATTGAAGGAAAATGATATTGCTCCGGAATGGGTACAGGTAGGCAATGAGATCAATCCTGGCGTTATGCTTCCGAACGGCAGCCTAACAGAACATCCGAAAGATCTGGTTGGATTCCTGAATGCAGGATATGATGCTGTCAAGGAGTGCTTCCCTGAATGCAAGGTCATCACACATCTTGCCGGTGGAGAGAATAGGGATCTGTGTATCCCGTTTTTGGATAACTTTTTCAAGAACCAGGGAAAGACAGATATTCTGGGATTCTCATATTATCCTTACTGGAGCCAATCTGTGAGCGATAAGGAACTCCTGGCAGGATGCCTGAAAGAATATAATCAGAGATATCATAAGCCGGTGATGATTACAGAAGTGGGCGGTGAAGATCACGATGAAGAAGGAACATATCAATTGATTCGGGATACGATGGATGCATTGGCGGAACTAAAGGAGCAGGGACTTGGCGTATTCTACTGGGAGCCAGAAGTGAACCGGGAGATGCTGCCGGACCATTATCCGTTGGGAGCAGCGAGGCTGTTGGACGAACATACATTACAGTATACGAAAGCATTGACTGCATATAAAGAACATATAAAGAACAGTGTTGAAAAAAATTAATTAATAGTTGTATTGTTTCGTATTATTTGTTAGAATTTAAATAAAATTGCATAAATGTCATTCTCCACCTTTTCAGTAAGGAACGTGGAATTGGGTGAGAGGCCCAGCGAGTCGGTCACTGTGATCCTTTTAATCGGGAGAGGTAAGTCAGATACACGGGAGATGACAGTGTAACTGCCGGAACCAGAAACACGTTTTTTAGGATCTCCTGGAAGGAGATCTTTATTGGGCGTACTCTTCTTGGAAGAGGCGCCCTTTGTGTTACCAGGCATTTTTGCAAAATAAATTAGAAGAGGATGCTATGTTATATAGGGTTGGGACGAGGGGCTCCAGACTTGCGCTTGCGCAGGCAGAGTACGTACAAAAAAGATTAACAGAATATTTTCCGGAGCATGAGTTTGAATTGGTGGTTGTCAAGACTACCGGAGACAAGTTCTCCAATGTGTCGATGAAGGAGATCGGAACAAAGGGGATATTTATCAAGGAGATTGAGGAGCAGCTTCTGGATGGAACCATTGATCTGGCTGTACACAGCATGAAGGACATGCCAGGAAATCTGCCGGAGGGATTGACTTTGGCGAAGACATGGAAGAGGGAAGATCCAAGAGATGTTCTGGTCTTGAGGGAGGCTTCCACGCTTGAAGAATTGCCTTATGGCGCAGTGGTAGCAACAGGAAGTCTGCGTCGCAGATACCAGTTGCTTAAACTTAGACCAGATCTTAAGATTGTAGATATCCGTGGCAATGTAGAGACACGCATCCGCAAGATGGAAGAACAGCAACTGGATGGAATTGTGCTTGCGGCAGCAGGATTAAAGCGCTTGCATCTGGAAGAGAGGATTACCCGATATTTTAATTATGATGAGATGATTCCGGCACCGGCACAGGGAGCGATTGCTATCGAGGTAGCAGAAGACCGAAGGGATATACATGAATTGCTGCAGCCGTTTGGTGACGAGGAGACCATGAGAATAGTTGCTGCTGAGAGACATTTTCTGGCGTTAATGGGCGGCGGATGTCATGTACCTGTTGGGGCAATCGGTGAACTGCAGGGAGAAGAGGTCTGTCTTAGGGTTATGTATGGCGAAGAAACTGGTGAGAAACTTGTTTTTGCAAATGCTGTCGGAAAAGATCCGATTATGGTTGCGAAGGAAGCGGCTGATCAACTGCACAGACAATGGCAGGAGGCATAGGAAAGGATAAAAGTTATGATAAAGACTGGAGAAAAAGGTACGGCATCAAAAGCAATCGATCTGACATTGTGCGGATTCTTTGCTGCGCTTATTGCGGTTGGTGCTTTTATCAGGATTGAGATACCGGTAGAACCGTATGCGATGCATTTTACATTACAATGGTTCTTTGTTCTGATGGCAGGCATGCTGTTAGGGAAGAAGAGAGCGACAATGAGTGTCTGTGTCTATCTGATGATTGGTTTGGCGGGAGTGCCGGTATTTGCATCAGGTGGTGGACCGGCTTATCTGATCCGGCCTACCTTTGGATTCTTGCTGGGATTCGCTCTGGCGGCATTTGTGATGGGAATGATGATGGATGGAAAGAGAAAGGCTTCTTTCTTATGGATGCTGCTTACTTCCTTTGTGGGTCTGGTTGCCTATTATGGCGTGGGTATACTCTATTTTTACTTTATTAGTAATTATGTGATTCATATGCCGGTAGGATGGAAACTGGTTCTGATTAACTGTTGTCTTTTGACGATATTCGAGGATGCGCTGCTCTGTGTGTTGGCAGTGATTCTTTCCAATCGGTTAAGATTCATCTTCCAAAAGTTGATTCTTAACCAATAGGAAGCAAAAGGGCTGATTGAAGGAGAGGGTCCTTTGGGGAATGAGATTATATTCTTAGTATGGAGATAGGGAGACATGAAGAATAAGAATGCTGGGATTGGGCATGTCAGTCTGGTCGGTGCAGGCTGCGGAAGTAAAGAATGGATTACAGTGGAAGGACTTGCGCTGTTAAGATCCTGCGATGTGGTTGTATATGATGATCTGATTGACGCCACATTGCTTCATGAGGTGCCGCCGCAGGCAGAGCGGATCTATGTTGGAAAGAGAAGTCATAGGTCTTCTGCAAAACAGGAGGATATTCAGAGCATATTAGTAGATCGTGCCAGACAGAATCAGCATGTAGTCAGACTGAAGGGTGGAGATCCGTTTGTGTTCGGAAGAGGCGGTGAGGAGATACAGGCTCTGAATGAACATGGGATTCCCTGGAATGTAGTTCCGGGCATCAGTTCGGCGTTGGCGATTCCGGCAGAAGCGGGAATTCCGGTTACTCACCGGGGAGTGAGCAGAAGCCTTCATATTATGACTGCCCATACGAGAGAAGATGTGCTGCGGCGGGATATGGAACAGTTCGCACGACTTGAGGGGACACTGATCTTCTTGATGGGACTGGAGAGTCTTGGAACGATTGTAAGTGTTTTGATCGAGAATGGAAGAGATAAGCATACACCTGCTGCAATCTTATCTGGTGGAAATACTCTGCATCGCTGCAAGGTAACTGGCACATTGGAGAATATTGCAGAGAAGGCAAGGGAAGAAGGAGTTGTTACGCCGGCAGTTATCGTGGTTGGAGAAGTAGTGGCTCTGGATCTTCAAAAAGACGCTGTTCTTCCGCTTTCGGATGTAAGAATCGGATTGACAGGAACGGATGATTTCCAGGCAAAACTTCGGGATAGACTACAGCCATTCGGGGCAAAGCCTGTCTCTATGATGCGAGGAAGATGTACGGAACTGGCGGCAGTTATTCCATGGGAGGAGATCATAGATGGGAAAGATAAGTGGATTGTCTTTACCAGTGTGCAGGGAATCCGGAACTTCTTTCTAAGATGCAAAGAGGCGCGAATCGATCACAGAGCATTTACATCCTGCAAGTTCGCAGTGATTGGAAGTGCAACCGGAAAGGCGCTGGAAGGATATGGATTCATCCCGGATCTTTGCCCGAAGGAATATACTTCGCCTGCTTTGGCAGAGGAATTACTTCTTCAGGTAAAAGAAGGGGAGAAAGTCTATCTGTTCTCTTCGAAGCAAGGAACCAATCTGTTGACAGAGAGATTGCTGGAAAAGCAGGTGGATTATCAGCGATTTGATGTGTATGATACAGAGTTTGTATGTGATAATAGGCAGATGGAGGCACTGGAATATATCCTGTTTGGAAGTGCAGGAGGTGTTAAGGCGCTCTTCCGGTCGGGATACCAGATGGGAAAGACGACCCGTGGAATCTGCATCGGGAAGATCTGTGCGGATGCTTTTCGGGAGTGTTTTCAGAAGGAGCCAATTGTCGCGGTTTCGGCAACAGTGGAAGCAATGCTCCAGGCGTTGCTGGAAACAGTGAAGGATTCCGAAGGCTGATTACAATGAGGATCTTGCAGCAAGGAAAGTTATTGAGAATAAGAAAAAAGAGGTTGACGGGATATGACAGGAATATTATATGGAGTTGGAGTCGGTCCGGGAGATTCGGAACTTATGACTTTAAAGGCAGTCAGATTAATTCGGGAGAATGAGATAATAGCTTTGCCGGGAGCAGAGCCGAGAGAGACGGTTGCATACCAGATTGCCGTCTGCGCGGTTCCGGAACTTAAAGATAAGCAGTTAATCTCCCTTCACATGCCGATGACGCATGACAAGGAAGAACAGAAGAAGCATCACAGAATTGGTGCAAACACTGTGGAAGAATATCTGAAAAAAGGAAAGAACGTCGTATATCTTACGCTGGGAGATCCTACCGTCTATTCTACATTCACTTATATTCAAGAGATGGTAGAAGAAGATGGCTTCAGGACGCGGCTTGTCAGCGGCGTGCCATCCTTCTGCGCGGCAGCAGCACGAGTCAATATGCCCCTTTCCATCTGGAATGAACAGATCCATATATTTCCGGCGGTGCATAATCTGGCTGAAGATCTGCCATCTACAGGGACTTGTGTGCTGATGAAGTCGGGAAGTAAGATGAAACAGGTGAAGGAAATTATTAAAAAGAGCGGGCGTGATGCGGTTATGGTGGAAAACTGCGGAACTGAAAAAGAGCAGGTGTACTTTCATGTAGATGAGATACCGGATACCGCAGGGTACTATTCTCTGATTATCACCAAAGAGGTCAAGTAATATGATAGAGTTAAAGAATCTGACCAAGCAATTCGATCAGTTTACGGCGGTAGATTCAGTCAATATGACGGTTGAAACAGGAGAGTTTTTTGGGCTTCTTGGTCCTAACGGAGCTGGCAAGACGACAACAATAGGAATGCTCTCCACACTTCTTCTGCCAACCAAGGGAGAAATCTATATTGATGGGGAACTGCTTACGAGAAACAGAGCGGACATTAAAAGGAAGATCAGTGTGATCACCCAGGAATATTCCATGCGTCAGGATATGAATATGAATGAGATCATGGAATATCAGGGGCGGCTCTACTATATGTCGAAAAAAGAGATTCGAAGAAAGAGTGAAGAATTACTGGAATTCTGTGGATTGATCAATGACAGGAAGAAGACAGTCCGCAAACTATCCGGCGGAATGAAACGAAAACTGATGGTGTGCCGTGCGCTTCTGACTGAGCCGGAGATATTGCTGCTGGATGAACCGACGGCTGGAATGGATGCATTGTCACGCAGGCAGATGTGGAGTCTGCTTCGGAGGCTTAATGAACAGAATCTGACCATTCTACTGACGACGCATTATATGGAAGAGGCGCAAGCCTTATGTAAGAGAGTGGCAATGATGAATCATGGGAAGATAGAAGAGATCAACACACCGGCAGGCTTTATACAGGAACTTGGAAGTTTTGCGATTGATGAGACGACTGGGGAGGGAATGGTGACGCACTATTTCCATGAGAAGAAGGAAGCCCTGGCATTCGCAGACCGGACAGATTACAGTTTCAGTCTGCGCGATACCACTTTGGAGGATGTCTTTGTAGAACGGGCAGGAAAAAGATTGAGTTAGGGGAAGAAAATGGGAATCATTACGATATTATGGGAAAAATGGGTGGAATTCCGCAGGGATTTCTATAAGATTACGTTGTCTGCAATGATCGCACCGCTCATGTACCTTCTGGTATTCGGACTGGGAATTCAGACGGTCTCACATGGCAAGCCTTACTTGCATTATCTGATTCCGGGAGTCGTGGCACTTACTACTATGAATGGAAGTTTCAATGCAATCGCACAGAACCTGAATGTTCAGAGGCTCTATGAGAAGGCATTTGATCAGGTGATGATCTCACCGACTCCTTTGTGGCAGTTTATCATTGGGCAGATTATTGCCGGGTCATTAAGAGGAATCTATGCAGGAGGGATTATCCTGCTTCTGGTATGGCCGATCCATACGGGGCTGATCTTCAATGGATTCTCTTTTTTGATCTTATTTTTAAATGGCGCGGTGTTCTCGGCGTTGGGAGTGGTAGTGTCCTTTTTGGCAAGGAATCATGCGGATGTACCGAGGTTCTCAAGTTATTTTATTATGCCAATGGCATTCCTGTGTAACACTTTCTTCTCTACGGAGAATATGCCTCATGGAATCCGCGAGGTGATTGGTTTCCTTCCGCTGTCGGAGACCAGCGGCATGGTGAGAAGCATTGCCTATGGAGAATCTTGGAATCCTGTGGGAATCCTGGTGCTGGTGGTCTATCTTGTGATATTCATGATGATCGGACTGTGGTTCGTGTATCGGAAACAGAATCTATAACGGGGATGCTATTTATGGAAGGAAAAGGTTGATATGACAAAAAGATATCGTAGAACTATTATATCAGGGCTTATGTTTATGCTGACCGTATTTTTCCTGGCGCCGGCGCAGCATGTATCTGCCATGGAGGATGGAGAGTATTCCGTAACCGTAGATATATCCGGAGGAAGCGGCAAGGCATCTGTCACTTCACCGACGATTCTGACGGTTGAGAATGGTAAGGAGACCGCCCGTATTCAGTGGAGTAGTGCTAATTATGATTATATGATCGTGGATGGAGTGAAATACCTGAACCAGAGCGAAGAAGGGATGAACTCTGTGTTTGAGATTCCGGTTCCCGGATGGGATGAACCGATGGAAGTGATTGCAGATACAACAGCCATGGGAAAGCCCATTGAGATCCACTACCAGATGATATTCTATTCTGATTCAATAGGAAGCAAAGCAGAGATGCCACAGGAGGCAGCGAAAAGAGTTCTGTGTGTGGCTTTCGCGATTATCGTGGTTGGTGGAATACTGAATTATTTTGTGAAAAAATATATCTATAATTAGAATTATGAAGATGTGTTACAAGGAGGAAGTTGTATGAAACAGAAAATGGTATCTATCTTATGTGTAGCCGTACTGATCTGTACTATGCTCGCTGGCTGTGGCAAGGATGCATCCACTGGTAACTCAGATGGCGGTTCTTCTGATGCCGTATCGGAAGATTCGGCTGATGGATCATCCGATGATGAAGATGCGTCAGAATCTGGAGAGGCACCTGGAACGGAAGATGCGTCGGAATCAGAAGGAGCAGGTGTAGAACTGGCGGATGGAGTATACAGTGCCAAGTTCGATACGGACAGCAGCATGTTCCATGTGAATGAGGCGAATGAAGGCAAAGGTGTTCTGACGGTTGAAAATGGTGAGATGAGCATCCATGTCAGTCTGGTATCTAAGAACATCATTAACCTGTTTGTAGGAACAGCAGAAGATGCCCAGAAAGATGGAGCCAATATTCTTGAGCCGACAACAGATACGGTGACCTACAGTGACGGAATGAACGAGGAAGTCTATGGGTTCGACATTCCTGTTCCGGCGATTGGTGAAGAATTCGACGTAGCTCTGCTTGGGAAAAAGGACAAGTGGTACGATCATAAGGTATCTGTGTCTGATCCTCAGCCACAGTAAAAATCCTGATCTGCATTTACATGTATCGGGGATGTGTTATAATAGTTAAGAAATGATATATCAAATTAAATAGATTCAATCGGTGTCAGTACAACTGATGAAAAGGGAATCAGGTGAGAATCCTGAGCGAACTTGTCACTGTGAGCAGATTAGCCAAGCAATGAAGGGGAAGACTCTTCAGTCACTGGAAACGGGAAGGCGGCTTGGCGGTAACTTCTGTAAGCCAGGAGACCTGCCATTGAACAGAATGGAGCAGCCACAAGTAACTGGTTTGAGCCAAAGAGTATACGGGAAACTGTATGCTTTCCTTTGGTGTACTCATTCGAGCATCCCGTAATACATGCCTTCGGCTGGCGGGCTCTGCCCGACAATGTATACATAAAACCGCCTGGCTGTGATATTCAGTCAGGTTTTTTGATATTTCATGATAAAAAATCTCATACCAGAAAGGAGAAAAAAAGAGTATGAAAAAGAAAATTGTATCTATCTTATGTGTAGCTGCAATGGTTGGCACTATGCTGGCAGGCTGTGGAAACAGTGCTTCTGACAGTTCTGATGACAGTTCCGACAAGGCTTCTTCTGAAAGTGAGGAAGTCTCCGATCAGGAGGCGGCTGACAAGGTTGCGGCTCTGATTGATGCGATCTACGTTCAGGAGAGAACGGATGAGACGGACACACAGTGTGAAGAGGCAAAGAAAGCATGGGACGCGCTGACGGATGCTCAGAAAGAGTTAGTTGAAGGTGAAGAGGCAGATCCGGATTATTTCGGAAGAGATACCGGAGATGCATCTGCTGATGACCCGCTCAATGGCGATGATATCGGTGAAAATGAACTTTTGGTTGTAAGTTTTGGTACTTCTTTCAATGAAAGCCGTGCTACTGATATTGGTGCAATTGAGAAAGCACTTCAGGAGGCATATCCGGATTGGTCAGTAAGAAGAGCGTTCACTGCACAGATCATCATTAACCATGTTCAAGCTCGTGATGAAGAGAAGATTGACAACATGGATCAGGCTCTGCAGCGTGCAGTAGACAATGGTGTTAAGAATCTTGTTGTACAGCCGACGCATCTGATGTATGGTGCTGAGTACGATGAGATGAAGGAGTCTGTTGACAGTTATGCTGATAAGTTCGAGTCTGTTAAGATTGCTGCTCCGTTGCTTGGCGAAGTTGGAGCGGATGCAACTGTAATCAATGCGGACAAAGAAGCAGTAGCAAAGGCTCTTACGGCAGAGGCGGTAGCAAAGGCTGGATTCGACAGTCTGGATGCATCAGCAGAGGCTGGCACTGCTTTTGTATTCTTAGGTCATGGTACTTCTCATACAGCGAAGGTAACCTATAGCCAGATGCAGACAGAGATGGAGACTCTTGGATATAAGAATGTCTTCATTGGAACGGTTGAGGGTGAACCAGAGGAAACTGCTTGTGAAGAAGTGATCGCGAAAGTGAAAGAAGCAGGTTATACGAAAGTGATTCTTCGTCCGCTTATGGTTGTTGCCGGGGATCATGCGAATAATGATATGGCTGGTGACGATGAGGATTCATGGAAGAGCATGTTTGAGGCATCCGGAGACTTTGAGAGTGTTGAGGCTCAGGTGGAAGGCCTGGGGAGAATTGCAGATGTACAGGCAATCTACGTTGCACATACTGCGGCAGTTATCAATGAATAGAGGTTTTGATGGGAATTTAGTGTAGAAAGTGGAGTGTTGGGAAGTGTACGGCGCAAGGACAGGGAAGTTGTGGGCTGTAGCCGGATCGTTTCGCCAAGACCTCGTAGCAGAAAAAGATACCGTCCGTTCTAACCGGGCATATTCGCCGTAAGCCCTTGATGGTCTTATGACTCAGATGCCCTCGAAACCAGGACTTGTGGTCCTGGTTTCGCACGAACTAACGGTATCTTTTTCTGTAACGGGGTCTAAGGTAAAATGATACGGCCACAGCCCACAGCTTCCCTGCCCTTGCACCTGACATCTCCGTGGACTCAAGGCTTTCTACAGTGGGAGATTCCGACGGGGGTGCGTGTGGAACGGTATCGGTGAGGAAACATATTAGAAGTGAAGGGGAATAAAGAAAACTCCTGTTTACTTCATGAATATAAATCCGTTCCACTCCTAATCTGTTATCCATCCAATACCCTTCCTCCCACATCCCCGCCAGGAATCCTCCCAGTTCATGAAGAGTCACACATAAGAATGTCAGGCAGAGAGGGGCAGTATGGCAGTTCATATCCGTAGAAGAGCCGTACAATCCGTTGGTAAAAAAGAGGTCTGAAATCAGGATGAATTCTGTGCCACAAGCACAGAATTCAAGAATGTCTGAGTCGGAAAAATCTTTCAGAGTTTCTCCGACGATTACATTCGATTCCTGATTTCAGACCTCTTTTGAACTTACGGATTGTAGGCGATTGGAGTCGGATATGAACTGCCATACTGCCCCTCTCTGCCGTACACTCCACATATACTCTTCAAGAACTAAATTCCCAATTACTCCCTGCAGATGTGAAATATGCAAAAGTTAAGAATGGAAATATTGCTTCATGGAAAAAGATGTTGTATCATCATTAATGACGATAAGACACCATATGAGGAGGAACGGTATGGAACTTCGAGTGCTGCGGTATTTTTTAATGGTTGCCAGGGAAGAGAATATTACGAATGCGGCTGAGGTATTACATATTACACAGCCGACCCTTAGCCGTCAGATTGCCCAGTTGGAAGAAGAATTGGGTGTGGAATTGTTCATCAGGGGGAAACGGAAGATTACTTTGACGGATGACGGCATGTTGTTTCGCAGACGTGCGCAGGAGATTATTGAACTGGTGGATAAGACTGAGAGTGAGTTTGTTGGACAGGATGAAGAGTTAAGTGGGGAAATCGCGATTGGAAGCGGAGAGGCAAGTGTTACACGTATTCTTCCAAAACTGATTCGGGAATTCAGTCAGAGATATCCGAAAGTACGCTACAACCTGCTCACGGGTAATGCGGAAGATATTAAGGAAAAGATAGATAAAGGATTGGTTGATGTGGGACTGTTGCTGGAACCTGTTGATGTGGAACGATATGAGTTTGTGCGTATGAATCAGCAGGAAAGATGGGGAGTGTTGATGCCGTCGAATGTGCCATTAGCACGGAAGGAATATATTGTGCCAGATGATCTGCTGGGGCTTCCTGTCTATATGACAAGGCGCTCGCTGGTTCAGAAGGAGATTTCCAGTTGGTTTGAAGGAAAATATGAACAGTTGAATATATTTGCAACGCATAATCTGATTGGCAATACGGCGAGGCTGATTGAGGAGGGGCTGGGATATGCGATTACGATAGAAGGAGCAGTAGATATATATCAGAATGATAACCTGTGTTTTCGGCCATTCTATCCTGAATTGCTGACCGGAACAGTGATGGTGTGGAAGAAGTTCCAGACGTGCAGTACCTTGACTTGCAAATTCTTAGAACTGGCTAAGAAGATGATTAAAGAGGGGTTCTAAAAATCTATAGGAAATAATCTTCAAAAAGAGGAGAAAATGAAATGAATGCGGAAGAATTTTGCAAGACATTTAACATTGCGAAAGAGAAGATGGAATACATGGAGCAGGAAGGATTGTTAAAATATCTTATGGAAGAAGATGGCGGCTATACAGACGACAGTTATCGAATCTGCCTGGTCAATACTTTGATGAATATAGGGATGAAGCCGGAGGATATCATCCGGTACATGGATATTCCGGAAGAAGGGTATCATGATGTAAAGATTCGGATTCTGAGAGAACATAGGAAGAATCTTCTGGAGGAGATCCATCAGAAGCAGAAATCACTGGATTGTCTGGATTATTTTATACATGAACATAAGAAGAAAAAGGATACTCCTGATTATTCGTAATGAAAATGCCATTTTCTGTCCATAATAGGTATAAGAACTTATATGGAAGAAAGAGGAAGATGGAAAAAGATGAAGACATTCGAAGAACTTTATCAGGATCTTATCAACAGAAAAGTATTACTGGATGAGCCATTACCGGAGGGATATAATCCTTACCATCTGGATTGTCTGTTACATCCGGAGCGGTATGCGACGGTGCTTCATGTAGAGGAATGTGAGCAGTGTGCGTATGACAAGGCATGTCAGAATAGTTGTATCTTTGATGCGATTGAATGGGACGGAGAAGGGAAGATGCGGATTAATCCGTCTCTTTGTACAGGGTGTGAGGCATGTATTGAAGCATGTCAGAACGGACGGCTTACGGCGAGTCGTGATGTGTTGCCGGCGATGAAGGCGGTAAGAGAA
Organism: Bariatricus sp. SGI.154; assembly: GCF_050313795.1. Classification (NCBI taxonomy): domain Bacteria; kingdom Bacillati; phylum Bacillota; class Clostridia; order Lachnospirales; family Lachnospiraceae; genus Bariatricus; species Bariatricus sp. SGI.154. The sequence goes on along the minus strand of NZ_JBNPMC010000025.1, from coordinate 14,017 downwards.
GCGGAAGGACCGGTATATATGATGATTGCACCCGCGTTTTTGGGACAGTTCAGCGAGGCGGTGACGCCGGGAAAGTTACGAACGGCATTCAAGGCGCTAGGTTTTACCGGAATGGTGGAAGTGGCGTTATTTGCAGATATTCTTACATTAAAAGAGGCGTTGGAGTTCGATAAACACGTAAAGCATCGAGGAGATTATCAGTTGACAAGCTGCTGTTGTCCTGTGTGGATTGCTATGATCCGTAAGATCTATCATGAATTGATGCCACACGTACCTGGAGCGGTCTCTCCAATGATTGCGTGCGGCCGTATGATCAAGCGTATTCATCCGGACGCGATAACGGTATTTGCAGGACCTTGTCTGGCGAAGAAGAAAGAGGCAAAAGAGGCGGATATTGCAGATGCAGTTGATTATGTGCTTACGTTTCGGGAAGTGAAGGATATATTCGAGGCGGCAGACATTCATCCTGAAGAACTGGCAGACGATGAGAAAGAACATGCATCAAAAGCCGGCAGGCTCTACGCAAGAACCGGAGGAGTCAGCAGAGCGGTCTCCGAGATGGTAGAGCAACTGAGACCGGATCGAAGCATCACCGTCCATGCAGAACAGGCAGATGGAACAAAAGCATGTATGGAGATGATCCAAAGGATCAAAGAAGGAAAGACAACTGCTAATTTCTTCGAAGGAATGGGATGTCCCGGCGGATGCGTAGGTGGTCCCAAAGCCATACTGGATGTGGAAGAAGGCACCAGACATGTAGATGAATACGGGAGTAAATCAGAATTTCGGACACCGCTTGAGAATCCATATGTGCTAAAGATATTGAAAGAACTTGGGTTTGAGACGGTGGAAGGATTGCTTCAGGACGATACGCTGTTGACAAGGGATTTTGCGTAAGAATATACGAAGAATCAAAAAGGGACAGGGCAAATTGAAAAAGGGACAGGGATATTTTAATTGGGGACGGGGGAAATTGAAAAAACCCCCGTCCCCTCCCAGGATAGGAGGATTAAGATGCGATATTATCTTGCCCCGCTTGAGGGCATTACCACGAGCATATACCGAAAGGCATATCATACATATTTTCACCCCATGGACAAGTATTTTACTCCATTTCTGTCGCCGCATGAGAAGAAAGGATTTGCGGCTAAGGAGTTAAGGGAGATTCTGCCGGAGAACAACGAAGGGATGCGGCTGATTCCGCAGATTTTAACGAATCATGCCAAGGATTTCATAAGGACGGCAGAAAAGTTAGAATATTATGGATATGATGAGATTAATCTGAATCTTGGATGTCCGTCCAAGACGGTTGTATCAAAGTATAGAGGGTCTGGATTCCTAGCGCAGCCGGAGGAACTGGATCGGTTTCTGGATCAGATCTATGAAGGAACCAAAGCGAGAATCTCTATCAAGACAAGGATTGGAAAGAACAGCCCGGAGGAGTTCGAGCGGATTCTTGCCATCTATAATCAGTACCCGGTGGAAGAACTGATCATTCATCCGAGAGTGCAGCAAGATTTCTATAAGAATCATCCGAATCTTGAGGTATTTGGCGAAGCGTTGGAGACGTGTAAGATGCCAGTATGCTATAACGGTGATATATTTACCGTGGAGGATGCGAAAAGTCTGTCAGAGCGATTTGAAACAGTGTCTACCATTATGCTGGGACGTGGAATTATCTCGAATCCGGGGCTGGTGGATGAGATTGTAGGTGAAGGCAAAGCAACGAAAGAAAAGATCCGTAAGTTTCATGATCAGATTTATCAAGAGTATCAGGAACTTAATATGGGGGAGAAGAATGTGCTTTTTAAGATGAAAGAGATCTGGTGCTATCTGGGGCAGTCTTTTTCGGGATGTGAGAAACTGTTGAAGAAGATTAAAAAAGCAGAGCATTTTGACCGGTATGAAGATGCTGTTTGTGAGATTCTATCATTAAAAAAGAAAATTGAATGATAAAAGGGAGTTGAAAGATATGCCGGGATATATATTACATCTGACTGCCGCGCGTATGGTTCTGGATATGCTGCCGGAGTCGAGTGAATTGCACCGCAATCCGAAATCGCAGAATGATTTTCTGATAGGTAGTCTTCTTCCGGACGTGGTAAAAGAGAAGGCGGTATCACATTTCCGCAATCCTGATGGTTGTGGGAATATTGTTGAATATCCGGATCTTGATCTGTTTTTTCGGAAATATAGGCATCTGATGGGGAATCGCAGTTGCCTTGGATATTATTTTCATCTGTATATCGATCGTAGATTCTTTCGAGAATATCTGCCGGAAATCGTAGAATTCATGGATTATGAAGGGCGGATGACGATACGGACGGCTGAAGTTGCATGGGTGCACATAAGAAGAACAGGGGAGAAGATTCCTGTAAGAAAGTTTTTTTCGGACATATATTATTATGGTGATTACACGAACATGAATACATATCTGATGGAGCGCTATCATCTTCCAATATACCCGGGAGCGTTAGATATTAGCGTGGAGAATCCAGGGATTGAGGAAGTGGATTATGCAGATATCAGCCGTGTGCTGGATGAACTCCAGGAATATCTGGTGGTTCCGGTTAGTGCAATTGGAGAGTTGAAGGTTTTTGATGTGGAAGATCTGCTCAAGTTTCTGCATAATGCAGCCAAAGAATTTGTTGTGGAAAGGTGCTAAGGGGAGTCTTTATTTTTACCTTTACTTTTATAGAAAAATGCAATATAATAGAAAAAAGTTTTGTATACAGGAATTCTGAGGAGGGCTCTGATTGGATAACTTAAATAAACTTATTGCAGACAATTTGAAGGAAATGCGTAAGAAAAAGGGATTAAGCCTGGAACAGGTATCCTCCCTGACTTCGATTAGTAAGAGCATGTTAAGCCAGTTGGAGCGTGGTGAAGTGAATCCGACGATCTCAACCGTATATAAACTTTCACTTGGGTTAAAAGTTCCGGTTACGGCATTTACCGCGGATAAGCCCCAGCCTTTTTCTAGAACGGGAAAATCAGAAGTCACACCGCTTGTGGGGAATGATGGCAAGTACCGTCTATATCCGATCTTCAGTTTCAGGGACGGACAGGACTTTGAGATATTCGACCTGGAGTTTGACGAAGGCGGTATGATGCCGGGAAACAGGCAGATGAATGGAACCAGGGAGTTTATTACCGTATATGCCGGGGAACTTACCCTGATATTTAAGGATCGGGAATATGTATTGGAAGCAGGGGATGCGGCATCTTACAATGCTTTCGATGAATACATATATAAAAACACAGGAAAGGGTATGGTAACTGCAAGCATTGTGGTCCATTATCCGGATTAGAAAGGAGTTATGCAGCATGGAGAACCAGAAGCAGCGTGTATATGACGCATTGGACAAGTTGAAGATTAAGTATGAGGTTGTAGAGCATGAGCCTGTGCATACAATGGAAGATATGGATAGATTGGGACTTCCCGCAAAAGGAACGTTGTGTAAGAATTTATTTCTGAGAGATTCGAAAGGGAAGAGACATTTTCTTGTAACTTGCGAGGAGAGCAAGAAGGTTGACTTAAAGGCACTTGGCAGACAACTTGGTGGTGGCAATCTGAGTTTTGCATCCGAGGATCGCCTGGAGAAATACCTTGGCTTGAAGCAGGGAAGCGTGTCTCCGTTTGGTCTGATGAATGATACGGATCATGCGGTGGAGTTCTTTATCGATAAGGACTTGAGCAGATGTAAGAGCCTGGGAATTCATCCATTGGAGAATACGGCGACGGTATTCTTGTCATTCAAGGATCTGGATAAATTCTTGTGGGATCTGGATGTGGATGTGGTGAAGATTAAGTTGTAGGATATCACCTTATAGACAAATTTAATACTTTTTTTATTGCATGTTCCCACCCTTAGAAGTAGAATAGTACAGTAATGATAACTAAAGATATTAGCAATAGATGAAAGCGAGGGCGATTATGGAACAGCAGAACAGGCAGGTGCCTCCTATATCTCCTGAGAATTATGGGAAGCGTATGTGGCAATTATGGGGACCGATTCTGATCAAGTGGGGAATCGGGATTGGCGTTAGCATGATTGCGATGGGAGTACTGACCTTTATATATGTATCGATACATTCGGACGTAGCAATGGAAGCCATGCAAAGCGAAGCGCAGATGATGGGGCTCTATGATAAGATATTAGAACTATATCTGTCTTTTTCGACATTGATTGAAGGCGTTGCGGCAGCATTCTCGATTCCGGTTATGTGGTATCTCTTTCACCGGGATCGCGTGAGAGAGAAGGCGAATGGTGTGATACCGAATAAAAAAGCGCCGATCTGGCAATATGCGGCCGGAATTCTTATGGCGCTTGCATTAAGCCTGGCACTGAATAACCTGATTGCAATTGGCAATCTGTCAGATGTCAGCGAAGCATATCAGGAGACGATCAATGCGTTCTATTCAGCGGCGCTTCCGGTACAGATTATCTGTCTGGCCATTCTGGTGCCGATCAGTGAAGAATTGGTATTCCGAGGTCTTCTCTTTAAACGGTTAAGAGAACGCGCTCCGTATATGCAGGCGGCTTTGTATTCGGCAGTTGTGTTTGGGCTGATGCATATGAATCTGGTACAGATGCTCTATGGATTTGTTTTGGGAATGATGTTGGCGTATCTGTATGAAAAATACGGCTCAGTTAAAGCGCCGATTGCGGCGCATATGGCGATGAATCTTTTGTCCGTATTAGCAACAAAGTTCAAGTTAATGGACTGGATGCTGGAAGATCCTATGCGGATTGGTATTGTAACAGTGGTGTGTGCGGCAGTAGCGTCGACAATGTTTGTATTGGTACAGAGAATTGAAGAAAAACCGGATCAATCCGGTACCTCAGAGGAGAATGAAAATCTGGCATCTGCATAAGATGTCAGATTTTTTATAGAATAAAACGATATTTTCTAATTATCTGATAATTTGATAAAAATTTCCTATTTACAACTGGGAAGAAAAGTAGTATAGTAGGAAAAAAATAAAGAAAGGAATAGATATATGAACGAACAGATTGTAAACAATCAGGTCGGGCTGTATCGTTCCCAGTTTGAACACGATAACTGCGGAATTGGCGCGATCGTTAATATCAAGGGGCAGAAGAGCCATGATACGGTGGCGAATGCTTTGAAGATTGTAGAGAATTTAGAACATAGAGCTGGCAAGGATGCCGAAGGTAAGACGGGCGATGGAGTTGGAATATTATTACAGATTTCCCATAATTTTTTCACCAAAGTCTGTGAACCTCTCGGCATCTTTTTAGGTTCAGAGAGAGATTATGGCGTGGGTATGTTTTTCTTCCCGCAGGATGAACTGAAGAAGAATCAGGCAAAGAAGATCTTCGAGGTTATCGTTAAGAAGGAAGGAATGAATTTCCTTGGCTGGAGAGAGGTTCCGGTGAAGCCGGATGTGCTTGGAAGCCGTGCGGTAGAATGTATGCCATGTATTATGCAGGGATTCATTGAGCGTCCGAAGAAGATTGCGAAAGGAATTGATTTTGACAGACGTTTGTATGTTGTGCGCCGGATCTTTGAACAGAGCAGTGATGACACTTATGTGGCTTCTCTGTCCAGCAGAACTATTGCTTATAAGGGAATGTTCTTGGTAGGCCAGCTGCGTTCCTTCTTCGAGGATCTGCAGAACGAGGACTATGAGTCTGCGATTGCGCTTGTGCATTCCAGATTCAGTACTAATACGAATCCAAGTTGGGAGCGCGCACATCCGAACCGCTTCATCGTACATAACGGTGAGATCAATACTATCCGTGGTAATGCGGATAAGATGCGTGCCAGAGAAGAGAATATGGAATCCGAACATCTGAAAGGTGAACTGCACAAAGTCCTCCCGGCTATTAATATTGCGGGTTCTGATTCTGCGATGCTTGACAATGCCATTGAGTTCATGGTTATGAGCGGAATGGATCTGCCGCTGGCTGTTATGATCGCAATTCCGGAGCCATGGGCGAATACGAAGAATATGTCCCAGAAGAAGAAGGACTTTTATCAGTATTATGCAACTATGATGGAGCCTTGGGATGGTCCGGCATCTATCCTGTTCAGTGATGGTGACTGTATGGGTGCTGTTCTTGACCGTAACGGACTTCGTCCTTCCAGATATTACATTACGGACGATGATACTTTGATTCTGTCATCCGAGGTTGGAGTCCTGGATATTGATCCGAGAAAGATCCTGGTAAAAGAACGTCTGCATCCCGGAAAGATGCTGCTGGTTGATACGGTTCAGGGCAAAGTGATAGATGATGAAGAATTAAAAGAGATGTATGCCAGCAGACAGCCGTACGGAGAATGGCTGGACAGCAATCTTGTGGAATTAGAAGATCTGAAGATCCCGAATCAGAAAGTGCCGACTTATACAGCAGAAGAGTGCAAGAGGCTTCAGAAAGCATTCGGCTACTCTTATGAAGAAGTAAAATCCTCAATCCTGACCATGGCAACGAACGGCGGAGAAGGAACGGCTGCTATGGGTATTGATGCACCGTTAGCAGTATTGTCAGATAAGCACCAGAATCTGTTTGGCTACTTTAAGCAGCTTTTCGCTCAGGTTACGAACCCTCCAATTGATGCGATTCGCGAGGAAGTGGTTACTTCAACTACCGTTTATATTGGATCGGATGGTAACCTTCTTGAGGAGAAAGAAGAGAACTGTAAGATGCTGAAGGTAAACAACCCGATTCTTACGAACACGGACCTTCTGAAGATTAAGAATATGAAGGCGGATGGATTCAAAGTTGCAGAGATTCCGATTGTCTATTATAAGAATTCCGGGCTTGAGAAAGCGATCGACTACCTCTTCATCGAAGTGGACCGTGCAATCCGTGAAGGAGCCAATATCCTGATCCTCTCAGACAGAGGCGTGGATGAATACCATGTTGCGATGCCGTCACTTCTGGCACTATCCGGACTGCAGCAGCATCTGGTACGTACGAAGAAGAGGACTTCGGTTGCGATCATCTTGGAGACAGGAGAGCCTCGTGAGGTACATCATTTTGCGACACTGCTTGGCTATGGCGCCTGTGCGATCAACCCATATCTGGCACATGAGTCTATCAAACAGTTGATCGACACGAATATGCTTCAGAAGGATTATTATGCGGCAGTGGATGACTATAACCATGCAGTGATCCATGGCATTGTAAAGATTGCATCCAAGATGGGTATCTCTACGATTCAGTCCTATCAGGGTGCGAAGATCTTCGAGGCACTTGGATTAAAAGAAGAATTTATCCAGAAATATTTTACAGATACGGTCAGCCGTGTCGGCGGTATCGGAATCGAAGAGATTGCAGCAGATTATGTAGCGCGTCATTCCCAGGCATTCGATCCATTGGGACTGGAAGTGGATATGACACTGGACAGCGTGGGACAGCATAAGTCTAAGAGCGGAGGGGAGAAGCATCTCTATAATCCGCAGACCATACATATGTTGCAGCAGTCTACCAGACGCGGCGATTATGAGATGTTCAAGAAATATACGGAGATGGTCAACGCAGAAGGTGAGCATATCAATCTTAGAGGACAGTTAGAGTTCAATTATCCGAAGAAAGGAATCCCGATTGAGGAAGTAGAAAGCGTGGATTCTATTGTGACCAGATTTAAAACGGGGGCTATGTCTTACGGATCTATTTCCAAAGAGGCTCATGAGACGCTGGCGATTGCGATGAACCAGCTTCATGGTAAATCTAACAGTGGTGAAGGTGGAGAGGAGACCAGCCGTCTGGATACAAACAGATGCTCTGCGATTAAGCAGGTGGCATCCGGACGTTTTGGCGTGACCAGCAGATATCTGGTAAGTGCGAAAGAGATTCAGATTAAGATGGCGCAAGGCGCGAAACCGGGAGAGGGAGGACATCTTCCGGGAGGAAAGGTATATCCTTGGATTGCTACGACTCGTCACTCCACGCCGGGAGTAAGTCTGATCTCGCCACCGCCTCATCATGATATCTATTCCATTGAGGACTTGGCGCAGTTGATCTACGACTGCAAGAACGCGAATAAGGATGCCAGAATCTCTGTAAAACTGGTATCTGAGGCAGGTGTTGGTACGGTTGCGGCAGGTGTTGCGAAGGCGGGTGCAGGGTTGATCCTGATCTCCGGATATGACGGAGGAACCGGTGCGGCTCCGAGGAGTTCTATCCACAATGCAGGGCTTCCTTGGGAACTGGGACTTGCAGAGACCCATCAGACACTGATTCAGAATGGCTTAAGAGAGAGGGTCCGTATCGAGACAGACGGTAAGTTGATGAGCGGACGTGATGTGGCGATTGCAGCGATCCTTGGAGCAGAGGAATTCGGATTCGCAACAGCACCTCTGGTAACGATGGGCTGTGTGATGATGCGGGTATGTAATCTGGATACCTGTCCGGTCGGCGTGGCAACCCAGAATCCTGAGTTAAGGAAACGTTTCACCGGCAAACCGGAATATGTTGTGAACTTTATGCGGTTCATGGCAGAGAATTTAAGAGAATATATGGCAAAATTAGGTGTACGCACAATCGATGAACTGGTTGGACGTACCGACCTTCTGAGAGTGAAGGAACATGCGACTTCTGACAGAGCAGCAACCTTGAATCTGGAGCAGATCCTTTATAATCCATATGAAGGAACCAAGACTCCGGTTACATTCAATCCGAAGAAGGTATTCGATTTTGAATTAGAGAAGACACTGGATGAGAAGGTTCTGGTGAAAGAACTGCTTCCATCCCTGGAGAAAGGACAGAAGAGAATCATCGAAGTAGATGTAACGAATATCAACCGTACGTTTGGAACTATCTTTGGATCGGAGATTACGAAGCGGTATCCGGAAGGACTTGCAGAAGACAGTTATGTGGTCAAATGTACCGGTGCAGGCGGACAGTCATACGGTGCATTCATTCCGAAGGGATTGACTCTGGAACTGGTAGGAGACAGCAATGACTACTTCGGGAAAGGATTATCCGGCGGTAAGTTGATCGTCTATCCGCCAAAGGGAGTGAAGTACAAACATAATGAGAACATTATAATAGGAAATGTTGCGCTCTACGGAGCAACCAGCGGCAAGGCATTCATCAATGGTGTCGCGGGAGAACGTTTTGCAGTACGTAACTCTGGCGTGACGGCTGTTGTCGAAGGCGTAGGTGATCATGGATGCGAGTATATGACCGGAGGACGCGTGGCTGTCCTCGGTAAGACTGGCAAGAACTTTGCAGCAGGTATGAGCGGTGGCGTGGCATATGTTCTGGATATGAATAATGACTTGTATATGAACGTCAACAAACAGATGGTCAACATCGAAAAGATTACTTCAAAATTCGATGTAAATGAGCTAAAAGGCATGATTGAAGAACATGTATCTTACACCAATTCAGAGATTGGAAAAGAGATTTTGGATAATTTCACAGATTATCTGCCAAAATTCAAGAAGATTATACCGGTTGATTACGAACGGATGCTGACGACAATCCTGCAGATGGAAGAACAAGGCATGAACAGTGAGCAGGCGAAGATTGAAGCATTTTACGCAATCAAAGGTGGAAGATAGGAGGCGAGAACAGTGGGAAAAGCAACAGGATTTATGGATTATGAAAGACAGGATAAATTAGCAGAAGAACCGAAATCAAGAATCAGGCATTTTAACGAATTCCACACGCCTCTGTCTAAAGAAGAGCAGGAAAGACAGGGAGCCAGATGTATGGCATGCGGAGTTCCATTTTGCCAGGCTGGTCAGATGATCATGGGGATGGCAAGCGGCTGTCCGCTGCACAATCTGGTGCCGGAGTGGAATGACCTGATCTATCATGGCAACTGGGAGGAAGCGTATTACCGTCTGAAGAAGACGAACAATTTTCCGGAATTCACATCAAGAGTATGTCCGGCGCTGTGTGAGGCAGCATGTACCTGCTCTTTGAATGGAGATGCTGTTTCTACAAAGGCGAATGAGTATGGAATTATTGAAAATGCATATGAGAAAGGTTATGCCGCTGCAAAGCCGGTCAAAGTACGCACCGGAAAGAAAGTGGCAATCGTAGGCTCCGGTCCGTCCGGACTTGCGGCAGCGGATATGCTGAACCGAAGAGGACATAGCGTTACTGTATTCGAGCGCGAGGATAAAGTGGGGGGACTGCTTCGTTATGGCATCCCGAATATGAAACTTGAGAAACAGATCATTGATCGTAAGATTCGTATTATGGAAGAAGAGGGAATTACTTTCGTGACGAATTGCAATATCGGCAAGGATAAAAAGGCTGCTTCTTTATTAAAAGAGTTCGATCGTGTGATTCTTTGTTGTGGCGCATCCAATCCAAGGGATATCAAAGTTCCTGGACGTGATGCAAAAGGAATCTATTTTGCAGTTGATTTCTTAAAATCGACGACAAAAGCACTTTGGTCTAATAATATGCAGTTAAAAGACGGCACATATATCTCTGCAAAAGGTAAGAAAGTTATGGTAATCGGTGGCGGAGATACTGGTAATGACTGTGTGGGTACTTCCATGCGTCACGGTGCGAAATCTGTCCTTCAATTAGAAATGATGCCAAAAGCCCCGGATGAGCGTACTGAGATGAATCCGTGGCCGGAGTGGCCGAGAGTCTGCAAGACGGATTACGGTCAGCAGGAGGCAGCGGCAGTCTTCGGTAAAGATCCGAGAGAATACCAGACGACAGTCAAAGAATTCAAAAAGGATAAAAATGGCAATGTATGTAAGGCAGTTCTTGTAAAACTGGAATCCAAGAAGGATGAGAAGACAGGACGCATGATGATGGCAGAAGTTACGGGCAGTGAATATACCGTAGATGTAGATCTGGTACTGATCGCAGCCGGATTCTTAGGAAGCGAGAATTATGTCACGAAAGCATTCGGCGTTGAGGTTAATGAACGGACGAATGTGGCAACACCAGCAGGCGAATATCATACGAATGTAAAGAATGTATTCACCGCGGGTGATATGCACAGAGGACAGTCCCTGGTCGTATGGGCTATTCGTGAAGGTCGGGAAGTGGCACAGGAAGTGGATATCAGTCTTATGGGGTATACGAATATGAATGTGCAGTAGGAATTTGATGGGAAAATTGGGGGATTGTGGGAAGTGGACGGTGGAAGGTCAAGTTGCTCATGATTTGATCTTCTATCTGACATCTCCCAGTTCCCCAAATGGAAAATGTTACATAAATATTAAAAAATGTTGCAAATTTTGGCGCTGTAGAGTATAATGGGTACTGGGTATAAGAGTATTCATACCGAACAAAGGTATAAAGAGTATAAAAGTAAATAAAAAGGATGATTTAATGATGAAAAGATTTAGAGCAAGATTATTGACAGCGGTGGTTGCAAGTTCTTTGATTGTGACTCCGGTTATGGCAGCGCCATCAGTTGATGAGTTGAAAGATCAGAAAGCAGCGAAGCAAAGTGAGGTGCAATCTTTGCAGGATGAATTGACAAATCTTATGTCAAAACTTGCAACGTTGGAAGAAGAACTGATTGCGAAAGGACAGGAGATTACCCAGGCTGAAGAAGATCTTGTGGTTGCGGAAGAGAAGGAAAAAGAACAGTACGAGGCGATGAAGAAACGTATCAAGTTCATGTATGAAGAAGGAGATACCTCAGCGCTTGAGGCTCTGGTAACAGCAGAGAACTTCTCAGAATTGGTGAATAAAGCCGAATATGTTCAGAATGTACATAATTATGATAGAGAGCAGTTGCAGGAATACGTAGAGACGAAGCAGCAGATTGCAGACTTGAAGGCAACACTTGAAGAAGATCAGAAGGTGATGGAGTCTAAGCAGGCTGAATATGAAGAGAAAGAAACAGAACTGAATACAACGATTGAGTCTAAGCAGGCAGAGGTTGCGAATCTGGATGCAGAGATTCAGGAAGCAGCGGAAAAGGCAGCGCGTGAGGCGGAAGAGCGTCGGCAAAGAGAAGAAGCAGAACGCCAGCGTCAGCAGCAGGCGGCAACTACGAATAATTCTGGTAACACCAATACTCCTTCTACAGGAACTTCAACTAGCAAACCGGGTGGATCGACTTCTTCCGGTAATGTCAGCAGTTCTGTTGATGGCGGCACGGTTGTCAGCAGAGCATACAGTCAGCTTGGAAAGCCGTATGTATGGGGAGCATCAGGACCGAATAGTTTCGATTGCTCTGGTTTGGTAGGCTACTGTCTGACAGGAAGTTACACACGTATCGGAACGACGATGACGTTCATGGGTTGGACAAGAGTAAGTAATCCGCAGCCGGGTGATGTAGTAACAACGGCTACCCATTGTGGTATCTATATCGGTGGAGGAATGATGATTCATGCACCGCATACTGGTGATGTGGTTAAGATCTCTCCGGTACAGTCTGGTATGATTTATGTTCGTCGATAGAATGGAAAGCGTATAGAGATTAGAAGGAAAAGATATATTACAGGTCGATTATGGTTGAACTGTAATATATCTTTTGAATTTCTGGTAACAGTTCAGCCATAAGCCAGATTGTGGGCGAATCATGCTTGCATGAATGAACACACAATCCGGCTTATGAGCAGAGCGCCATTTTATGAGCAAAAAGAGTTGCGTAGCAGCGGAGAAGCATCGCAGATGCGTTTTGCGAATGGCGCGGGCTGAACTGTTACAATTTCTGGAGGAATTTTCAGTAAAAAGATTGAAAATAGTTTAATAATGTAGTATCCTGACTTTAAGATGTACTTGGGAGAGTATAGTATGCTGGTGAGAGGGAGAATGACTGGTATACATAATAATTAATCGGGATGGGTGAGAATATGAAGAAGAGATATGTACAGACGCTCATCACAGCTCTTGTGATGAGTTCTTTTATTGTAACGCCTGTTATGGCAGAACCGAATGATGAAGTTCAGGCATTGGAGATTCAGAAAAGCGAGATGGAAAGCCAGGCCAATGATATACAGAGTCAGTTGGTAAGTTTGCTGCTGAATTATGAGGCTTTACAGAAAGATATTGAGAATCAGGGAGAGAGAATTGCTCAGGCGGAAGTGGATCTTGCGGCAGCCGAGGAGAAAGAAAGAAAACAGTATGAAGATATGAAACTGAGGATTCAGTACATTTATGAGGAGAATGAAGATTCTCTGTTTGAGACACTGATCACAGCAGGTTCTTTCTCAGAATTGATGAATAAAGCAGAGTATATTCAGAATGTACATAATTATGACAGGCAGCAGTTGCAGGAATACATAGACACTAAGCAGCAAGTAGCAGATCTTAAGGTTGAACTGGAATCCGGACAGGCGGATATGGAAGTGATGGCTGCGGAATTAAGCGAGCAGCAGGCTGGGATGGAAAGCACGCTTGCCAGCATGAGAAGCCAGATTGCGGATTTTGACAGTCAGTTGGAGATCGCCAGGGCTGAAGCAGCGGCACAGTTGAATCAGTTGATCGAGCAGACGGAGACGGTGGTCGCATCAGCGGATAACGGTAAGGGAAATGGCAATTCATCCGGACAGACCTCAAAACCGGCCGCAACGAATAAACCGGCTAATACAACTGGAAATACTACAAACAATAATTCCAACAATACCTCAAAGCCAACTAATGCAAATACTAACACAAATACAAATACTAATACCAATAATACAAATACTAACACAAATACTAATACAAATAATAATAATAGCACGCCAGCACCATCTAAGCCTAGTAATGCGTCGCTTGGTCAGCAGATTGCCAACCGCGCATGCCAGTATATTGGGAATCCATATGTATATGGCGGTAATAGTTTGACGAATGGTATTGACTGTTCAGGGTTTGTGCAGCAGATTCATAGATTATTTGGTATCTCAACACCAAGAGATTCCTGGGGACAATTAGCAGGAGGAAAAGCGGTGAATTATTCTGATATGCTTCCGGGCGATGTTATTGTATATAGCAACCATGTGGCGATTTATATTGGAAACAATACGATTGTACATGCATCTAACAGTAAGCCATATCCGGCGGGAGGAATTAAGACAAGTTCTCCGGCAAATTACAGGACGGTTTTGGGAGTCAGAAGATATTGG
>NZ_JBNPMC010000024.1:0-55407 GCF_050313795.1 Bariatricus sp. SGI.154 | reverse complement strand
CGAATCCGCTCTACAACAGTCTTCTCTCCCGTCAGAATCCGATACGCTGCCAGCGGCACTCCCATGCACACCGCTACCACGAATACGACCATGATCCCCACCGGAATCACCGGAACCTCGAACGCTATATCCATATAATTCATGGACTGATAGATCACATAAGTCACGCCAAGCCCAACCGTTGCCATCAGCGCCAGAGAACTTGCCCCAAAGAGAATTCCTTCCCTTAACAGCATCTCCTTTACCTGTTTCTCCGTCATTCCCACGCTCTCCATCACGGCAAGTTCCATCTGTCGACTCTGAATATTGCCCGACACCGTATTGATGTAATTCATAATACCGATCAGGGCAAGGATCAGTGTAATTCCGATTCCAACCCCCATCATATTCCCCTGAGCATCCTCCACTCTCTTCATCTCGTCAATCTTTGAATCGCGCCTGAATGATTTGGCATAAGGGCTTTCCTGTATCATATCTTTAATCTCTTGTTCCACAGTCTCGTCATATTCTTTGACATACTGTACATTCGCCTTAACCACGTATGGATCATCCGCAATATGTTTCAGAAATGCGTTGCTGACAATGATCGTCGGCGTATTCCCCAGCATGTGTGCATAATATATGTCGTCTGTCAGTCCGGCGATTGCGAATTCATATAATGTATCCGCCTCGTTGTAGAGATAACAGTTCAGTTTCTTTCCCTTCAGCATATCCATATCAAATGACAGACCATTCCTGTATAGAATTCCGCATTTTCCTGCTAGGAAATCTTCTTTATCCACCGATGTCTCCAATGTACTGTTCAAATAGTCAAACTCCGTCTCGTCGATTCCCGTCATATAAGAATAGTATTTCTCCGGATGCGCGATATAGTCTTCCTTCACATCTTCATCATAGGAAGCGTCATCATACCACACCTCGTACATTTCCCGCATCCAAGGCTCTGCCACCTCTGGCTCCCAGGGAACTACAATCCGCTCGGTCAGCATAAAATGTACCTCCTGAATCCCCTCATTCTCTTTCAGCCTATTCATAAAATCTGCATCCATAAGTCGTGCCCAGTCATTCATATCTTCCTTATACAGCGTGTCATTGCTGATAACCATATCCGCATCCATATAATTTGATACAATGGTTCTCGGTCCCTGGCTCTCAATCAGCGTAATCAGGCAGAGGAACACAGACAGGCTTGCCGCAAGGGACAGCACCACCACCGCAGTCTTTTTCTTGTCTCTGCCAAACTGCTCTCTTGCCATCCGCCACAAAAGCCCTCCCCTTCGGGTCTTACGGTAACTCTTCTTATCAGCGATCCGGCGATATCCCAGCGCCTCCACAGGAGAGATGTCAGTTGCAATCTTCGCTGGTTTCCTACATCCCAGCCATATCGTAATCGAAGCCACCAGAATACTCAAAAAGAAAATTGCCGGATGAAACACAACCGAAATCGAGCCGGTACGTATGCCGAGCGACCTCACCACCATTGGAATCAGAAGAAATGACACTGCCATGCCAAGCATCATTCCCCCTCCTATCCCTATGGTTCCCACAAGAAGCATCTGCTTCTTCATCAACTGGTCGATCTGCTTCCCCGTCATCCCCACCGTCTGCAGCAGCCCATAATACCGGATATTCCCTGCTACGGACAGGTACAGAATATTATAGATCAGCAGGTACGCACTCAGACAGGTAATCCCTACCAACCCCACAAGCCCCGCCAGGATCTGAATGGATCGTTCTGCATAAGAAGTAATAATAAAATGCTGTTTTTTCCCAAGATTCAAACTGCTTTCTAATGCATTTCTGGTCTTTTCCGATACCAGAAATGACCGAAAATGAATATATAAGAAGCCTCGCCCCGAATCTTCCAATGTATATCCCGACTGATCAAAAAAAGAGCGTGACACATAGAATATCTCGGTATCTCCATACCCTTCCCACATACCGGATATGGTCAGTTCCTTGGTATGGATTCCATTGTTGTCCTGATAAGTAATGGGAAATGTATCTCCCACATCCAGATCACCCAGGCCACAGTCCTCAAGAGCATCTTTCGTTGCCATCACCTCATTATCCTTTCGCGGATAAACGCCCCGAACTTCCCCCATCGCAGGCTTCTTCATCACATTCCATCTGGTGTCATCTGCCCAGATAAAAATAGAATGCAGCGTATCATCTGCCTCCGTCTCCACTGCCCAGCCTGCCATTCCTTCCACTCCTACGGCATCAACCGCCGGATTCTTCCTACAGATCTCTTTCTGCTTTTCTGTATATCCTCCATAGATATAAGCATCGAACTCCCCACCCTTCGTACGGATGTCCTGCTGCCTCTGCATTTTCAAAAAAGTAACGCCTACTGTAAAGATACTGAACAACATAAAAGTCGAAAGCATAATTGCAATCATCATGATCCCATTCTTGCGCTTATTACTGATCAAGGAACGCTTTGCCATCCGGGTGATAACCTGCCCGTTATTATTCGCCAGCATATACGTCACTTCCCTTCATCGTCTGGGCATTCACGATCCTGCCGTCTTCAATTCGTACGATCCGATCTGCCATCTGCGCAATGTCCATATCATGGGTAATCAGCACGATTGTCTGCTGATACTGCTTCGCCACCATTCGAAGCAGCCCCAGCACATCATGGCTGGTTGCCGTATCCAGATTCCCAGTCGGCTCATCTGCAAGGACTATGGCGGGTTTTGATGCCAGCGCCCTGGCAATCGCGACCCTCTGTTGCTGTCCGCCAGACAAAGTATGCGGAAGCGCCTCCCTCTTCTCCTGCAATTTCAGAAGTTCCATGATGTCTTCTACAAATTCCCGATCAATATGCCCTCCATCCAATTCAATCGGAAGGACAATATTCTCGTAGACATTCAGATCCGGCACCAGATTATAACTCTGGAAGATGAAGCCAACCTTTCTCCTACGAAAGATTGCCAGTTTCTCTTTACTTAGTCTTGATAACTGCTTTCCATCCACATACACTTCACCGCCAGTCGGTACATCCAACCCGCCAACCATATGCAGAAGCGTACTCTTTCCACTCCCCGATTTGCCAACGATGGCAACGAATTCTCCTTCTTTTACACAGAAATCCACTCCATCCAAAGCCTTTACTGTATTTGCACCAAGTTTATAATATTTCTTCAGTGCCTGTGTTTTTACAATCCATGATTCCATAGCCTTCTCTCCTTTCCTGTGCTGCTTACAGCATACCAAGGAAATATCACAAACCAGTCCCAATCCAAGATTCTCACAATCTTGTGATTCTCCGCCTATCAACCTCTTCCTGTGAATCCTATTGGGAATTTAACGAATCTCATTCGGAAGATATATTGAGAATTCCGCACCTTTCCCAACTTCAGAATTCACTTCAATATATCCATTCTGCATCGTAATAATCTTCCTTGCCAGATACAACCCCACGCCGATTCCCTCCTGGTCATGAACCTCCGGCTCGCGGTAGAACCTCTGGAATATCTCAGCCTGCCGTTCTCTTGCAATTCCTTTGCCGGAGTCTTTAATGCTAATCTTTGTAAAAAATTCCTGAACCACTGCCGATATACATATAGTACCGCCCCCAGGTGTATATTTCACCGCATTGTCCAAAATATTCGAGATGGCTTCCTCCGTCCACTTCTGATCATGATATACGGTGATATCTTCCTTACAATCCACATACAATCCGATTCCTTTTTGCTCCGCTTTCGGGACGATTCCCGCCACTGCATGTCCTAATGTGCCGAAGATACTGCAACTTCTCTGGCGAATCTCGATTACTCCTGTCTCAAGCCTGGACATCTTCACCATGCTTTGAATGAGAAAATCTAATTTCTCCGTCTGCCCTTTCATCTTTTGAAGAAAATCATTCCAGCCTTCACCTGCATTTTCATTAATATTTTCTTCATAATCCTTTTGAATATCAGTTCCGATAAGTGCTCCGGCACTCTCATGCTCCAAAATATCCAGATAAACCTTCATATTAGCGATGGGCGTCTTCGTCTGATGAGAGATATCGGAGATTAATTCTTTCATCTGCCGCTTCTCTTCTATATTATTCTGACTCTGGCGCTTCCAGATCTGATTCACCTTCCACAACTTCTCATAGATCTTGCCCCACAGAGAATCCTCCAACTGCTCATATTCTGTGATGTCTCGTCCGGCAATCATGGCATCCAGACATTTTTCCAGATGATCAGAGAATGTATCAATATCCCTTTGCATCCGATAGCATTTCCCATATGCTACTACCATTAGGATTCCGCAGATTAGCGCCACTATTATCATTACCACTAATGTTCCCCATGTTATCTCAACCATTGATACCCCATCCCATATACATTTGAAATATATTTGTGCTTTTCGTCCTCAATCTTGCCTCGCAAACGATTAATATTCACCGCCAGTGTATGTTTGTCCACAAACTGCCCGCCACTGTCCCACAGGCGTTCAAGCAATACCGAGTAAGTTAACAACTGTCCGGCATTTTCAATAAATAGCCGAAGCATTCGGAATTCCGTCGGAGTTACCGTACATTCCCGACCTTGCACTTCTACCCTTGACCTGTCGAAATCAATCTTGAGAAAACCATCCTCAAATACACTTCTATTGATGCCCTCCGTGCGTTTCAGTATGACCGCGATCTTCTTCTGGAGAACGTTCATGGAGAATGGCTTGGTTACATAATCATCCGCTCCCAGTTCATAGCCCTTTAGCATATCCTCCTCCAGATCTCTTGCGGTAAGGAATAGTACAGGGATGTCATTCTTCTTTTTGACCCATTCACAGAATTCAAAACCTTCGCCGTCCGGAAGGTTCACATCCAGAAGGATAAGATCCGCTTGTCCTTCTGAGAATCTCTCCCTTGCTTCTTTTAATGAATGTGCGGCTGATATGGCATATCCTTCCTTCTTCAATGAGTAAGATATACCTTGATTCAATTCTCTGTCATCTTCTACGATTAATATCCTCTGCATTGTATACCCCTGATTCTATGATTATTCTGTATTTTTTCATATTTTCATTATACAAGCATCAAAAAAACACTGCAATTATACAATAATCACAGTGTCGTGATAATTTCCATGAAAATTCTAGTCAACAATAAAATATCGCAATTACAGGATACTTCATTCTAATCCAGATTCGTAAAGATATCCCTGTTCTTTCATACACTCGACAAACCGTAGGAAATCCAAGCGTACAAGTTCCTGCGGAACATTAAAATGAACCGCTGCCCTACTTACAATCTCTTCCACATCTTGGGTTTCACATAATACATTCCAATAATATGCTGCTGTCTCATTAAGAAGGCTTCCATAAGGACAATATTCATGTTCCATGCGAGTAGCAACCAAAAGATACTTTCCACACACCTTTTCCAAAAGAATTCCTTTTCTTGCTGCTAAGTTTAATTTCATAAGAACTTACTCCTATTGGTCTGATATTGTTTAATAGTATCATGGCATAATCTGGCTGAAGCAACATCTCCAAGATTCGTTAATTTCCAGATAGGGGTATGTAACAGCACTGCTTCTTCCATCCTAAGAAGCATTCGAAGTTCTTCAATCGTTTGTGCATCTATAAGAAACTGATAAAGAAAAGGCAATACTATTTCCTGAGGATGAAGAAGACGAATTGAATTCTTATACCCCTGCTCCAAGAAAACAATCCCAGCCAACGGTGCAGAAGTATTTCTCCCGAATCCCTCTTTTCCCTTCCACGGAGAAGAATGAATGTAAAATTCTCCTGTCGGTGTCAACTCTAATATAGGCTTATCTCCATTTAATATAGATACTTTATCTCTATACAAATATTTCCAATGTAAATATTGAGTTGTTTTCCCAGTTCCACTGGGAGCCGTAAATAAATATGCTTTATCTTCCCACAGGAACGCTGTAGAATGAAATATACAGCGTCCATAAGGAAGTAACGCAGTCGAAGCCTTGCTTACCAATTCGCAATATTCTACATAATGATCCGGCAATTTCTTATCATAACATGTTCGGAATATCTTGAATTCTTCTTGAGATAATCCAATCCGTGCAAGAGGCTTAGACGTAAGATCAAGATATGAATCAAAGTATTTTTTTGCCTGACTATCTAAAAAATCAATCTGCAGCGGAATTCCTGCCAAACATACAATCGTCGATTCCATACTAGTCTTCGATATAACCCACTTCAAGAACAATGCCATTCTCATCTACAACAGCCGTTCGTCCGTCAGATAATGGGATGTATGTATACCCACCACGCAGACTGAAAGGCTCGGACACACCACCGCCGCTCGGCACTATCCCTGGAAACGGCTCGCCAGGTATAACCAACGTTGGATCATAATAAGCCATGATTTTCTCTCCCTTCTTGCTATTTAACAGTTACACTTTTCGTCTGATAGATAAACGATCTGGCCGGACCGGTTACAGTTGTCCCATCCTTTGTTATCCAGTATGGGGTAATCGTAATTTCACTGCCCTTTTCTAAGCCCTCAACATTCAGATTATTATAATATAAAGGTGCAGAACTTTCGACATTTTCACCAAATAACTGAGCGGCGTTCTTTCCTCCGATTTTGGTTGTAGTCTTTGTAGCAATTACATTGGAGGCATTTCCCGCAACATTGTACATAAATCCAATTTCTGCATAATTCTTCTTACCGTCCACGGCAGTAAATGTTTTTATCTGGGTTACGATGCCACGAGATTTTACTTCTTGTATCTTTACTGCTAAATAATCGCTGGAAATATATTTTGCATATACAGTCATATCTTCTGTCACATTACTAAAATCAGCAGGAGCAGCGAACTTATCATCTGTATACCAGCCCGCGAAAATCTGCCCTTCTTTCTCTTCACAAGTCACTTTGCCAGACATATTAGGTTCGGTAACATCCTGAATAGAGAAAGAATCACCCTCTACTTTGGTAATTTTCACCTTTTCATTCTCTGGCTGTGTTACATAGCAGTCTTGCACATCTAAACTAAACGTACTGAATACTCTGTCCAGTGACATAATATCGCCACCCCTATTAGTGCATTCACTATCTACAGCAGTAACTTTCTTCTTATCACTTTCCGTTTCAACTGTAAGAGTCCGATCCTTCAATCCATGTACCATCACACCATCGGGCGTAATCCAATATGGACAAACCTCAAGCGTATCTCCATCCTGCAGAGTTTTTATTTCATGAACTCCCAAATATCCTTGATTCAATGTTTTAAAAATATCTTTCAAACCATAATTCGCTACTGTTTTATTAGTTCCAAATTCAGTAATTTTACATCCACTGTAAACAGTCTTACTGCCCGCCAGATGATCAAAATCTCCATCCAGTACAAATCCGACTTCCTGGTAATTTTTATTATCGACAGCTGTATAAAGGAATACAGAATATAATTCTCCGGTACCTGTCATATTATTTCTGTTGGTGGTTGTATATACACTCTTAATACCAAGATAATCTTCACTTACTTCTTTTAGATAAATTGTTGTACCAGCTTCGGGAGTAAAGATGCCAGGTTCATCGAGTTCTTCCTCTGTATAAGGCTGTGTCAATTCTGCATCTTTATAGAAGCCCCCGTAAAGATACCCTTCCTTCACATAATCTGGAAAGCAATATTCCTCTATTGACAAATCTTCTTTCGTCCCATCAGAAGAATGAACGAGCGTAAATGTTTCCGGCTTCTTAACAGTAACATTCAGTACATCAACAAACATATGAATCGTCTGATTGCCACTAGCATCATTCTCATAAAAAGCATATTCCGACTTCACAGTATCCTTTCCCGCCTTATTACCAATTACTGAAAAGCCGACAGATCCAGTACCTTCATATGTAATGTTGTATGCCTGGTTATCAGCATAATGATCAATGGAGATGACACCCTCGTCACCAAGCACATGGGGTTCTTCACCAAAATAAATCTCATCAGCACCAATAGGAGAATTCTCATAATAAAGTTGGCTTACGAACTCATCACTGCCATTGATTTCAAGTTCCATAACAGGGGCGTCATAAACTTCCACGTTAATGATTTCTGTACGATGTCTTCGTGCACCGTTGGAATCTGTTACATCATATTCGGCAGTTACCTGTGTATTACCAACCTTTTCACCTTCGATTGTCACTGCCGCAGCCGGAATACCTTCAACGGTTGTGACCTCGGATGTGACAGACGCAGTTCCTGTGTCTGCACTTGTAGCAGTCAGATTAGATGGCGTTAAATATCCATCACCCTCGAAACAGGTGAGATCAATCTCACCATTGTAACCAACAGGTACACGCAGTTCATGGCAAATAATGTTCGGAGCCACTTCAACATTCAATACATCAACAAACATATGCAACTCCGTAAAGCCGTTAGAATCGGTTGCATAAAAACCATATTCAGACTTGACATTGCCAGCCCCCTCCTGAGTACCGGTCACCGTATAAGCAACAGAAGCAGTTCCTCCGTAATTAATGTTGTACCTATCACTATTGTTATAGGTACTTACGGAAATGTTCCCGGCACCATCAATCACATGAGGATCTTCGGACATGGTAATATACCCTGCGTCAAAAGGAGTGTTTTCATAATATATCTGACTGATAAAGTCATCCTGCCCACCAACATCCAGTTTCATTACAGGAGGAGTGTATACCGTTACAGTAATAGCTTCACCTTTTACCAAATTTCGACCCACCGTATAAACAAGATCGACTTCCGTCGTGCCCTCCGACACACCAGAGATTGTTACAACTGCTGTGTAGTTATTATCCTCCATTCTATAGTTAGCATTGGCGATGCCAGCATTATCACTTGAGCATTGTATATTTCGCATTTGATAATTTGCATTATTATACGCAAAGTTAAATTCCATTTCCCCACTATAGCCTACTGGCACGCGAAGTTCATGATAAGTTATGTAATTCACAGGATAATCGTCTGCCAATGCTGTCGCAGGAATTACTGTGACTAACAGAGCCAACGCAATTAACACAGATGCCAGTTGTTTTAATTTCTTTTTCATCATCTACCTCCTTAATATCATTTTATATACGACTGCAATAAAATTATGAATAATTACTCGTTTTCTGACATATAATAGTTATTGAATTGCAGATTCGCATTTTGTTTCTGAATTTCTCCTTTTGCTCTTAACATCCAATCCCTCTTCTGCTTCCATCAATGCTATGAGCCGATTATATTCCGCAGAACCGACCGGATGGAATTGACAAGGAGGAGAGACCCATGTTTTCTTTTGACGTTCCAAACTGATCCCCCTTTACTCTTAAAGTAGAGCACTATATGAAAAACAACAACAAATAGCCTGATTTTTAAGGATTAAATATTCTTATGACCATTATTCTGACCCCGAATTGTAATCTGTTCTAATCGTTCCATTTGTTCTTTCTTTAACTCAATAGAAGGATGGACATATCTTTGCAATGTTGTATTTACATTAGCGTGTCCTAGAATTTCACTTAAAGATTTTGTGTCAAATCCACTTTCTACACAACGTGTGGCAAATGTATGACGCAAAGCATGAAAGGAAAATGACGGTAAATCGGCCTTAACAAGAATCTTCTTATATTTTTCCAAACACACACGAGGTTCTAGATACGTTTTTGTTCCTGTGAGCACATATATCTCTGGACCCATTTGATATTTTTTCAAAAAATTAAAAATAAAAGTGGGCAAAGGGATAATGCGATTGGACTGCTCTGTCTTGGGACAATCAATCAAAATTTTGGTTTTTCTGGAAGCACCAGGAGACAAATCCTGAATACGAATTATTGTTTTATTAATACTTACTATCCCGCTTTCGAAATCAAAATCCTTCCATTGAAGAGCACATATTTCACCAATTCGCAATCCCCCGTACAAAGTTGTAATAATTCCTAATTCTAACGGCTCAGGATGTTGGAATAGCACCTTTTCTAATTTGACCTGCTCTTCTCTTGTGAGAACTTTGATGTTTGGCTGTTGGCTTTTGGGATAAAACACTTTATTATTTACAATACAGGGATACTGTTGCTGTTTCGCATATTCTAATCCAAGAAGCAAAATAGAGCGAATGTCAGCAACTGTTTTCGGAGAGAGACCACCTTTGCCGTCTAGTCTTCCGCTGTGTAACTTATTTCTTAGAAAAGTGTCAATAATGCCTGATGTTACCGCAGATAAATATAATTCCCCGAGTTCTGGAAGAATGTGCTTTTCTACCAGATTAACATAATGTGCGTAAGTTGATTCTTTCACTGAATCTTTCCGGATATCTAGCCATTCAGTCATTATGCAACCAAAGGTAACTTTTTGGTTGCTCTTATAAATACTTTTCTCATAAACTGCCATTTGATTTCCGAGTAATTTGTTTCGTTTTTCTTTTACTTCCAAATATGATTTGCCATAAAGCGAATGATACTTGGCTTTTCCATCGGAATTATAACTACAGAGTATTCGCGCTTCCCAGCGACCATCCTTTCTTTTTCTAATATTTTCGCCACGTCTTCCCATCATTATCAAATCCTTTCTTTTTATATTTTTGTTTTTATGGTAGAAACTATCATGACCAATATATTGACCACAAATAAATTTTTTGTTTTAAAATTAGGTTCTGCAAAAAGAAGAAATTAGCCGTTTATTCAGTTGACAATGTCACAAATTATGGTATGATTAAAGAGGAGCAATAGGTTTGAGCGATACCATTTGGCTACTCATATAGTGCTCTACTATAAGAACTAAAGTAGATTAATTTGGAATACGAAAATAAAACCGGAGTAGTTTATTCCTATCATTTTCATTAATTATTTCTGTTAAATCTGTTCTATAATTATAATGTATAAAAATCCTTGCATTTCCATAATTAACAGGTTTGCAAGGATTTTTTATATCCGCATTCTATTTAGAAAAAATCTAAATAGATATTGCTTTCCAAGCGTCTTTGATGTATTATCTATTTAGAAATATTTCTAAATACCAAAGAAAGATCAGGAGGGATGTGTATTGAGTTTTGGACAGACTTTTAAAGCCCTGTCCGATCCCGTCCGGCGCGAGATCCTAACGCTACTAAAGCAGGGGAAATTATCCGCCGGAGAGATTGGCAGTCATTTTGACATGACAGGGGCAACGATATCCTATCACCTAAGCATTCTAAAAAAAGCCGATCTTGTATATGAGTCCAAATACAAGAATTACGTCTATTATGAACTAAATACCTCTGTGGTAGAGGAACTTATGGTATGGCTTTCCGATTTGAAAGGAGGAACACAAGAATGATTAAGAAACATAGAAACATGATAATGATAACCTGCATTGTAACTCTGCTGCCAATCTTATTTGGCATTCTAAATTGGAATCAACTGCCGGAAAAGATGGCAACGCATTTTAACTTTGAAAACCAAGCAAATGGCTGGAGCAGCCGGACTTTTGCCGTCTTAGGGCTTCCTTTGTTTCTGCTGGCAGTGCATCTTATCTGCGTATTTGCCACTGCAATTGATCCGAAGCACCAGCATATCAGCAGCAAGATGTATCGCCTGATTATATGGATATGCCCGCTATGCTCTATCATCTGCGCTGCTGCAATCTACGGTTATGCATTGGGATCTCCGATCAGCGTCTGGATGAATTCCGCTCTCTTCGTTAATCTGCTGATGGGATTAATCTTCATCATTATGGGGAATTATCTGCCAAAATGCCGCCAGAATTTTACGGTGGGAATTAAGATTCCCTGGACACTGTCGGATGAAGATAATTGGAATCGGACGCACCGCCTGGCAGGGTGGCTGTATGTGATCATTGGAATCCTGTTCATACTCAATACATTGCTTCACTGGAACTGGATGCTTGCCGTGTGCCTTGTTGCTGCAATTGGCATACCTGTCATCTATTCCCTTGTATTATATCTGAGAAAAAACAAAAAATAGCATCTGAACCACCTTAAAAGAGGCAGGATGTACATTTCCAGCACATCTCGCCTCTACCTTCAAAGATATAATCTGTCTCTTTTACCTATCGTAATATTTCTTCCTCAACCTTACTATTCTCCAACCATTCCGTCTAACTCTTCCAATATCTTCCGGTATCTTGCATCCTCTCGTACAAAACCCATCTCTTCAGCCTCCTGAAGCCCTTTCTTCAACACAAACGCAATGTGGTCGATTCCCCCGTCATGAAACTGCATATGCTCATACAATCTGGACTTCTTATATTCATCCATCTCTCTGATACTATGAACCATTTTAGAAAGCACTTCGATTGTCTTTTCCCTATCTTTCCGACACATTGCCAGTTCCAGTTCATAAGAAGTCTCCATATATCTTCCCATCTCCAGAACTTGTGCCAGTTTCTTCTTCTCCAGAATGTATTCCGCTTTATCCATATCTTCTTCCGCAATCGCCATAGAAAAGATTCCTGCCAGCGATGTGCCTATCTCGCTATATGCCTGAAAAATCAGCTGCTCATACAGTCTGTAGGCTTCTTCCGTATCTCCCTTTCTCTGCATCAGAAGCGCCTGCCCCCTCCGGGGATTGAATCCCTGTTCCGGAATCCGGTTCAGATATTCCTGCGCATTTTCATATTCCTCTTTGCCAAGCGAATCATAGAATAATGATAGAGCTGCTGCCTGTACAATAGAATCATCCTTGCTTGACAGCAAACGGATAAATAGGCTCCGAATCTTCTCATCATATCTCTGCGGCTCATCTATTGCCAGAATTGTTCGATATCCGTCCAATATATTCGCAAGCGTGAGAATCAGTTTCTCACAACTTGGATATTCCTGCAGTCTGCTACTTGCCCACGAAAATGCCGCGTCATAATCTTCCGACTTCATCATAGCACAGCATTTCTCCGTAATCTGGTTGATCTCCCGATCCGTTAATTCTTCTTCATAAGACAACAGCGTGTCTGTACTGATTCCCAGAAGCCTTGCTATCGGTGCCAGTAACGATATGTCTGGAAATGAGTTTCCTTTCTCCCATTTATTCACCGCAGGGGCTGTCACGCCTAGATATCCTGCCATCTCTTCCTGTGTCATCTGCTTCTCTTTTCTATATGTCCTTATCACTTCACCTAAGTTCATTATCCCATCCTCCAATCGCTGTTTTAATCACGCATTGGTCTTTGCTTAATATAAAAATAGCAGATATGACGCTTGGGGACAATTGACGAGTTGTTAACTTATTTTCAATAAAATTAACAACTGCTCAAAATCTCTGTCGAATATTGAATGTCTTCGGTGCCAGCCGATAGATCAGCACACACGCCACAACACAATACACCACACATCCCAAAAAGCGGAGGTCCATAAGCCACAATCAGCAGAAGAAGGAACAACTCATTCGCATCCACCTGAGGTACCACAGACCGGCACAAAAAAGAAGCGCCTACAATCATAATCAAAAAATACAGTAATTTCCCCAAAAATGCCTTTATGACCTCCCCTATTCCGGACAGTACATTGGCGAATACTTTCAATCCCAATTCCCTCCCTGTAAGGAATTCCGGTACGGTTGGCGCAGACAATACATAGCCGATATCTTCTGATACAACCTCTCGTCTTGCGCCCTCTTCCTCCAGATAAAAACTGCCGCCAGCAGTTCTCTACGGATGCGCTGGCAGTTCATACTGCCCTGACCGCAGAATCACCCGCACCAGTCTGACAATACAATCCCGCAGTTCTTTCTCCGTAAGCGTTCCTTCCGCCAATTCTTTCCGGATATTCTCGTGATCAGAGAACTGTCCCGGCATTACCAGGTCATTCCCCGCGCGCATACATCCTGCTGCGGTACAGTCAGGTCCCTGCTCTGTCGTCGTCCAGTCTGTCATGATCACGCCATCGAATCCCCATTCCTTCCTTGCCGCCTTGGTACAGATATCATAATTATTCGCCGCATGGACTCCATTGATCAGATTATAACTGGTCATAATTGACATCGGATGTGATTCCTTCACCGCAATTTCGAATCCCTTCAGATAGATTTCTCGCAATGCCCGCTCTGAGATAATGCCATTCGATCCTATCCGGTTATCTTCCTGATTATTACATGCAAAATGCTTAATCGTCGTGCCACATCCGGCCACGCTTTGAACTCCCAATGTCATAGCCGCAGCAATCTTGCCACTAATCAGCGGATCTTCGGAATAATATTCAAAGTTTCTTCCGCAAAGAGGATTCCTATGAATATTCATGCCCGGCGCAAGCCACAGATCAACGCCAAAACGCTGCATCTCATCCCCGATCATTCTTCCGATCTCTTCAATCAACTCTACATCCCAGGTCTGTGCAAGCAGCGTACCGACAGGAATCGCCGTACAGTACTGATAATAGATATCTCCTTCCTGCTTAAGATCCGGACAGAAGAATCCATGCTCCAGGCTGGCTTCAAATGGCGGCGCTACAATCTTCCCATCTTTCACATGATAGGATTGATTCAGCCGAAGTCCTGCCGGACCATCTGCAAGCACGATGCTGGCAATTCCTTCAGATGCCGCACAGGAACTGGTCTCTCCTGCAGAGCCCGGAACAGAGATTCCTGCGGAGCCAAGATTGCTTCCCTGTCCTTTTCCCGGATCTCCGGTGGCTAACTGGATGAACTGTTCAACATCGAGTTGTTTTACTAACTGTACTGCTTCGTCTTCTTCGTTCTCCGGCACATCTGAATAATCGATAACCTGTGTTGTAACTCCTGTCAGATCTAACGCAATCACAGGAAGCCCTTGCCGCTCTCCCGCCTCTACCCATTCATTGTAACGAGAGCTTCGTTTCGCTTCTGCAAACTTCAACTCATTCAACTCTGCCTGCAGCGGACAGATATGATCTACTTTTGTAAGCACCTTCTCCTGCTTAAGGGAAAGCCTTGCCTTTAATTCACTTTGATTCAGGGACGTTCCAACCCAGATTCCGTAATATCCAGGCTCCAGAATCCATTCTCCCTCTTCCTCATCATAGGACGCCATCTGATCAACCGCGAAAGAGATCTCTACCTCCTGGCTTTCTCCTGGCGCAAGTTCTTTTGTCTTAGCGAATCCACAGAGCCTGCGGTATTCCTTTTCTAACTTTCCTTCCGGTGCAGATACATAGACTTGTACCACTTCCTTACCGGAGTATACCGCCCCTGTATTCGTAACTTTCGCTGTGATTATAACTTCCGGCATAACAGACTCTTGTTTTTCGTGTTCCTCTTCCCTTACGCACACGTCCAAAGTTTCCACCATAAAATCCGTATAAGACATTCCATATCCAAAACTATAGCGCACCGGTACATCAAAAGAATCAAAGTAGCGGTATCCCACATAGATACCTTCCTCATAATATTCTTCATTCACATTTCCATTATTATGGGAGAATGTCGCTGCACTCGGGTAATCTTCATAGCGGTATGCCCAACTGTCCGCCAGTTTTCCACTTGGCACAGATGCCCCGCTAATAATATCCGCAAATGCGTTGCCTCCTTCCATACCCGGCTGTACAATCTGAAGCACTGCATAGATATTAGAATACTCATCCAGAAAAGAAAGGTCGATCAAGCCACCCGTATTGACCGCAATAATTACCTTCTTATAATCGGTGCAGATATCTTTTAACATGACTCTCTCTTCTTCTGTTAGAAGATAATCGCCCTCCTGATTAAAACGGTCACTGCCCTCTCCTGCAATACGGCTGATCACATAGATTGCCGTATCAGCCTCTGAAGACTCCGCTTTCGGACCTGTCGGCAGATAAAACGGTGTTGTAGAGTACACGTCGAAAAACGGCATTGATCCATTCTTTACATTGTTAAGAATCTCATCCCTCCATGCACATCTGGCACTGGTATACATCTCTTCGTAAACTTGTACCCACTTTGGATTCGTAATCTGATATCCGGCATTCACCAGTCCATCATAGATAGATACACTATCCCTTTCATTCACATCACCGGAACCCGTACCACCTTTGATCGTCCTGCCGGCGCCTGCTCCAAAGAGGGCTATCTTGCTTCCTTTTTCCAATGGAAGTATCTGCTTTTCATTCTTAAGAAGGACGATTCCTTCAGCGGCAGCCCTGCGGGCTAACAGGCGGTGCGCCTGCTCATATTCTGCCGGGTTAGGATTCCTTGTCCCTGATAATGTCCGTTCTTTTATTTTTCTCATTCTCGCTACCTCCCGAACATATATTATTTCATAATCGTATTATAACATTGTTCCTCCAATATAGATACCGATAATAAATCGCTATTCACCAGACATCTTCCCCTACAACAAGTCCGGATTCATCGTCGTCCATCTGCTGCAATCCCACACCTCTGACACGACATCTCTGTAGAACTCCGGTTCATGGCAGATAAGAAGCACACCTCCTCTATATTCCAGCAACGCACGTTTCAGTTCATCCTTGGCATCTACATCCAGATAAGACTACCTGCATCGAAGAGATCTGGGGGGAATTCCCGTCATTTACCCAGTATGAAGTGCGTTCCGCTCTTGCCAAATGCGGTCTTACAACGAAGCATATCGAGAGTCAGGTGCGAGTCCTAAGTGGTGGCGAACAGGCGAAGGTTCGGTTATGTAATATCCTATCACCATATCCTTTGTTTCAAATATGTATTTTCCAGGCGTTCTTCCCACCTTAAAGTTGAATTCCGGCTTCGGACGTTCGGCTGCCAGTTCAATCACATCCATCTTATCCAGTTTCTTCTGACGGGACATTGCCATATTACGGGTAGAGACCCTGGCTTTATTACGCGCCACAAAGTCTTTCAGTTCCTTAATCTCCTGCTGCTGACGCTTATAAGCAGCCTCCAACTGTGCCTTCTTTACTGCATAAACTTCCTGGAAATGATCATAGTCACCCACATAGCGGTTCAGTTCCTGGTTCTCCATATGATAGATAATGTTCACAACTTCATTTAAGAAGGGAATATCATGAGAAATAAGGATGAATGCATTCTCATATTCCTGAAGATATCTCTTAAGCCATGCAATATGCTCCTCATCCAGATAGTTCGTCGGCTCATCCAACAGCAGAATATCCGGCTTCTCTAAGAGAAGTTTGCCCAACAGAATCTTCGTCCGCTGACCTCCACTCAGTTCCGTAACATCCTGATCAAGCCCTAGTTCCAGAAGCCCCAGCGCACGTGCAACCTCTTCTATCTTAGAATCTATGATGTAGAAATCATGCATCATCAGCGTATCCTGAATCGAACCCAACTCCTCCATCATCTCTTCCATCGCATCCGGGTCTGCATCCCCTAGCGAATCACAGATCTGATTCATCTTTTCTTCTAACTCAAACAGATAGGAAAACGCTGATTTCAACACGTCACGGATCGTCATCCCCGGCTCAAGGACTGTGTGCTGATCCAGATAACCAGCCCTCACCTTCTTCGCCCATTCCACCTTTCCTTCATCCGGGATTAATTTTCCCGTTACAATATTGAAAAAAGTAGACTTTCCTTCTCCGTTGGCACCGACCAGACCGATATGCTCACCTTTTAAAAGACGAAAAGAAACATCATCGAATATCGCACGATCCCCAAAACCATGTGTCAGATGTTCAACATTTAAAATACTCATCTCTCTTCACCTCATTCTATATAGTCAGCATTTACTATATCATATTCCTGGAGAAAGGTGCAATACCGGATACCGCTGACACCAGAATCAATACTCCCCTTCATACCAAATGCTGCATGCCCCCGCTCCTCCTTCCCGAACACCTCATCTATAGACTTCGTTGACATTCCTCCCTCAAATAGGTATAATATTTTTATTACACTTGTAAGATTTTATTCCGGAGGAACCCATTATGCATAAACTGCCCCAGATATCAGAAGGCGAATACGAAGTAATGAAGATTATATGGAAATACGCTCCCATCAACACGAATGAAGTCACGGAGCGCCTAACCCGTACAACCTCCTGGAACCCTAAGACCATCCAGACCATGCTGAAGCGTCTGGTCACAAAGGGCGCCCTTACCTACGAGAAGCAAAGCCGCGTCTTCGTCTACACACCATTAGTCAAAGAAGACGAATATGTCCGTCAAGAGAGTTCTTCTTTTCTGAAGCGCTATTATAATGGAGATATTACTGCTATGCTTTCTGCCTATCTTGAGAATGACCGTTTGTCTGAGTCAGATATTGACTCTCTTCGCAGTCTTCTTTCCGGCAAGGCCAGGAGGGATTGATATGGTGCAATTCTTCATTCATTTTCTCTATTGCAATATACTGATTGCTCTCTTTATCTGCATGATTCTAGTAGTCAAAAGAGTGCTTAAGAACCATTTATCCGGGAGAATCCAATATAACTTATGGTATCTGCCGCTTTTCTTGCTTGCAGTTCCATTCATACCGTTACACCTTCCCGAATTGGCACAATTAATCTCATGGGTCGGCAAAATCACGTATTGGAAAGCGTACTCTTCTGACTCATTCATTGCGACCGAGCAGACGGTCAATATCGCTCCTCAGACTACTGCTGCGAACTGGATGAATGATTTTGCGATCTCTGTCAGTGGCAGAACTCCCTCCATATTGGGATATCTGCTTCTGACCATATGGTGTGGCGGTATGCTGATTATGCTGTTGCTGACACTTAGGTCTCTAATGCAGTTTCATCGCATCAGCCAATCCGCTTTACCGCTTCAGAGCGAAGATGTCCGCAATCTGTTTGAATCCTGCTGCCTGGAGATGGAAATCACCAAAGATATTCCTATATACAGCACCGCATTCATAAAAACGCCCATTATGACCGGCATATTCAAGCCTCGCATCTATCTTCCAATCCATCTGATCTCAGATCTCGGCACGGATTATCAGAAGAAAGATCTGCGGTATATGCTTCTCCATGAACTACAGCACTATAAACATCATGATTCACTTGCAAATGCGATAACCAATCTTGCAGGAATCATATACTGGTTCAACCCATTGATCTGGTATGCTATAAAGGAGATGCGAAATGACCGGGAGATTGCCTGTGACTCCTCCGTACTGGCAATGCTTGATGAATGTGATCACATTGATTACGGCAATACACTCATTCACTTTGCAGAGACACTTTCCCGTTCTCCATTCCACTTCGCCTCTGGACTGGGAGGGGACATGAAACAGATGAAAAGACGCATCCTGAATATCGCTTCCTACCAGCCGTTGACATTCTCCAAAAGGATGAAGGGATTGATTGTTTACTGCCTGATCATAGTTCTTCTCCTTGGTTTCCTGCCTTTCCTGTCAGCAAATGCCTCCTCATCTGATACCAGCAAGTTCCGGCCAGACTCCGGCACCGTCTCTTCCCTGGATCTGGATTCTTACTTCAAAGGTTATCAGGGAAGTTTCGTATTATACGACAGTGCTGCCGATCACTGGCAACTATACAATGAAGTTATGGCGACAAAACGCATATCCCCGGACTCCACTTACAAAATCTATGATGCTCTGCTTGGTCTGGAATCCGGTATCATTACTCCCGAACACTCTAAGATAGAATGGAACGGAACTTCATATCCGTTTGATGCCTGGAACACAGATCAGACTTTAGATTCAGCAATGAAAAACTCTGCGAACTGGTACTTTCAGACAATTGACCAGCAGGCCGGCGCCTTGGCAGTTCAGGAATTTTTCAAAGATATTAACTATGGTAATCGGGACACCAGCGGCGAACTTTCCTCGTACTGGATGGAATCCTCTTTGAAGATCTCTCCGGCAGAGCAGGTTGAGTTGCTTAAAGGACTGTACAACAATGAATTGGGATTCAGACAGGATCATATTGATGCTGTTAAAGATGCCCTGTACCTTTCTTCTTCTGCCGATGCTTCCTTGTACGGCAAAACCGGAACTGGAATGGTTGATGGGAAGAATGTCAATGGGTGGTTTGTGGGATTGGTTGAATCTAATGAACACACTTGTTTCTTTGCCGTCAATATCCAGGCTGATGAGAATGCTACCGGAAAGAATGCTGCGGATATTGCGCTTAGTGTGTTGTCAGATCTTGGGATGTGGCAGGAAAAGGAGATTTCCTATGTTATTCGATAGTTTTGAAGCATATGATGTACAGGAAATTCGTCGAACAAGCAGGGAAGAGGGTTGGGAAGAGGGTTGGAATGATGGCATCGCATCTACTCTGATTGCTCAGATTCAGAAAAAGTTCCTTAAGGGAAAGAACCTGGAAGATACCGCAGATGAATTGGAAGAAACTCCCGAAAAACTGCGGGAATTCTATGACATCGTAGCGGCCAACCCAGATGGAACACCGGAAGAACTTCTGAAAATATGGAAATCCTTCCATTCGAATCAATAAACAGTCTGATGCCCTGCCGCAGCCTCCAAAAGACTATGGCAGGGCATTAATCCTTTCTACTGTCCATTCAGATATGCGTCCAGCACCACTTTATCCTTCCCGACGACATATCCACTGCCGCCTCTGTCCTTCACATCTTCTACCATGTTCACAACCAATACCGGTTTCGCCACATCCTGCCCTGTGAATATTGCAAACCAACCTAATTCCGTTCCATTCACATCATCTTGGGATGCCTTAATCTCAGCAGTTCCAGTCTTTCCTGCCAAAGCGATATCATCTCTATGTGCCGCATATCCCGTTCCATTCGGATCATTTACTACCTTCTTCAATCCTTCCAGCACCGTATTCGCAGCATCCTCCGGGATGGCTCCCTCAAGCCATATCTCTGACTGCGGCTGATCCTGATACACAAGATACGGTTTTATTACATTTCCCTGATTGGCAAATGACGTATACAGGCACGCCAGATGCAATGGATTCACCAGCACCTGGCCCTGACCGTAACCGCTGTCTGCCAACTGAACCTCTGCATCAATATGCTCCTGATTGGAATACTGAGATACGGACATCTTAATGTCAAACGGAATCTCTTCACCAAATCCCAGAGCCTTCAAGGAATTCTCCAATTCTTCAGAGCCAATCTTAAGCGCCGCCTTGGCAAAATAAATATTATCAGAATAGATCAGCGCATTCTCCAATGTAACCGGCGAATAGGTATGGAGCGTCGTCACATGGTAATCTCCCCATGACTCATCCTTCTGCCAACTGAGTCCTTCACTTCCGTAATCTTCTGAAGGATCAATCGCGCCGGACTTCAGTCCAATCGCCGCAATAATCGGCTTAAATGTCGATCCCGGACACCATACCTGACGGAAACGATTATACAGCGGCTTCTGCTCATCCTCATTCAGCGAAGTCCATCTCGCATCTGACATTCCCATGATGAATTCATTATTATCATAAGACGGAGTACTCACCAGCGCTAACACTTCTCCGGTATAAGGATTCATCGCCACGGAACAACTCTTATCCGTTTGAAACTGTTCATATAATGCAGACTGGATGGATGCGTCAATGGTTAGTTTTATATTCTCCCCATCCACGACAGATACATTTGCCAGCCCTGCTTTCCGATCACCATTCTCATCTTCAATATAGATATCACATCCGTTAGTCCCCTTCAATTCTTTCTCGAAGAGCCCTTCGATTCCACTCCTTCCGATCACACTGTTGGCATTATATCCCTCCCCGACATGCTCTTCCAAGTCTTCAGCCGTGACATTCTGCACATATCCTACCAGATGTGCTGCCGCTTCTCCCAGCGGATATTGTCTCACTTCTACATCCGAGATCATCACTCCCGGAATCGCAAGCAAAGCCTCCTGCCTCTCTTGTTCCTTCAAGACTGTCTCATCCGGCTCTAATGCCGTAACTTCCAATTCATTTACCTTAGGAATTGTTTTAAGCGGGACGAAAGATTCATCATTCACCCACTGTGCGCCTAATTGGTTCTCTATCGTCTCCGGCGTCATTTCCAGTAATTCGGCGATTGCCTGAATAGCACCGTCTCTATCTTCTAATTTTCCCGGCACGATTCCTACGGACGACGCCGTCCCTTTTCCCGCAAGAACACGGTCATTCCGATCTAAGATGCTGCCGCGCTCCGCCTGTATCGTGGACACTCTGACTTTATCTGTCTCAGTTAATTCCGGAAAGATCAGGCTGTCATCCCACGCAAGTTTATATCCTTCCTCCCCTTTTGTAAAATGCGCCTCTGATTCGAAACTAAGATTGCCCGCAACAGTATCAAAGGATGTACGGTACTTCACCAGTAACGGATCTTTCTCCCCTTCTGAATCCTCCAGAATCTCGAGTCTCATATTCTGTATCTCAATTCCTTCATAGATACCGGAATTACGCTTGATAAAATTCTCCTGATTAATGTTCCCCGACTCTTCCAGATCCAGCATTGCATACATCTCTTCGTATTCGCCCTTTGGAATGTGATTCATATATTCAGCCAAAACATCCTGTGGTTTCTCTTCGTTTGATCGAATTCGCAAGAACAGCAACACTCCTGCTATAATGAGCAGCACAATCAATACCATCGTCATCGCAGGGATCACCCAGCCTGGTCTCCCACTTCCTTTTCCCCTTGTTTGTTTGGATTTTTCTTTCATTTACTCATTTCAACCTCCTGTTCTATCCTGATACTCCTTAATCCCCTCTACATCTATAAGTATATTCCGGAATTCTTGCCATTCCATCACCCAGGATATGATTCTTCAAATACTGCAGTTTCCCCTCTTCTCCCAGACGTACTGTAATCTGATGGCGGATCACAGACTCCTGACCTAATATCTCACACACAATATCCACCGTCCAGGTCGCTGTTCCATCCGCATTCTCCGTAATTGCAGTAATCTCTGGTATTGAAACTGCAAATATACTGGAAGTATAATTAGTACAGCCCGCTCCTGCCCATGCATATCGCCCTGTTTCGTCATCATAGACTGCATACCGCCGCAATTCTTCGGCGGTAACCGGCAGATATTCTGTAAGCAATCCTTCGAATTCTTCTCTCGGAATACCGTTCATATACTGCTCACTATCTAGTCGATGTTGGTATTTTAGAAAATACAGATATTCAAATAACCCATTATAATCCAATTGTTCCATATGATCTGCGTCCCACTCGGAGCGCAGCAGATTATTCCCGCGATATCCAATGGGGAGCAGCCATTTCTCTGTCAGTGCCCTGAACTCCTCCTTCATCGGTGTGATTCTTATTAATACGCTTCCTTCCATAACTTCTGTAAGCACCGGCGGTTCCGGAACACATAATTCATACCGGAACCATCCCCGGTCTGTATATTCCCACTCCTTAAGCCTAGTATAGGAGATCATGGAGATGCCTATCTCTTCTTTACTCCATAATCCTATGCAGTCCAGTACATACATATCCTTCCCATCAAAAGAATATTTCTTCCTGCTGACTGTACCATCCAGATCAATCTCGTATAATACTTCCTCACATTCTTCCCCTTTTGATGCCCGTTCTAAAAACTGATCCATCTTCTCATAGTTCAGCATACCGCCAAGAGGGGAATCAGAGATAGCGACCGGAATGCCTTTTTGTCCCAGCGTATTGCTTATTTTCTCCAGGATTGTCTGAGAGAACACATCTGCATGATCCGTATCACTATTTTCCTCTTTTGTTGATTTACTATCTATATTTTCATACATTTCCCCGATATATACAAGGGCTTTCTTACAATCCTCCCGGGCTTCTTTTTCTTCTGCCCGATCAATCGGGAGATCATACCCCTTCTCCCAGATTTCTTCATCTAATTGGACATCATAGTTATCCTCTCCCGATGCTCCTTCCCGATTTTCCATACTTCCTTCCGTCTGGCTTGCTCCCCGTATGATTCCGCTCCCGCATGCAGATAATACCAGGGCAATCCCAGACAATACTCCCATCATCAGAATTCTTTTATATCTACATGTCCTCATAATAATCCTCCCACTCTTCATCCGATAGCCTCTTCACATACCAGTGTAAGATATAACTTTTTATAATACTTCATAATTTTCATTGCATCTTCTCCTTTCTTTCAAATCTTACATTTGTAAGATTTCAGGGCATACGTCCCGTTAAGATCTTAAAATTCGCGCTGTATGTCCAATTGTAAAACATACTCTGCAATACTTTTATGTAATTTGACCTTCTATTAATCTTACACTCGTAAGAATTATATGTCAAGTTCTATCATATCACTTTAGGCGGCCAGATCTTTCCTCATATACACACCAAACGCACACATGAACGCTGCTGCCGTTATCACTACACCAATTCCCAGCATCCCACAGTCCACTTTTCCTGACGTAAATATATCTGCAGCATTGGAAAAATAATAAGGTGTCGCATACTTAAGTTTCTCGATATCCGGTACAATCCGGCACATCATGTCCGCCACATACAACAATACTGCCAGCCCCAGTGCTGCACCAATCTGTTTCTTCCTGCTTCCGGCCGAGACCAAGAAACAGACGCTTCCCACCTCCAATTGCACGAAGAACTGCGCCCCGTGAAACAACAGATATTCCTGTACCTCCGGCATCTCCCCTGCTATCGCGAATCCCAAAGTTTCCCACAAGATAACGATAATCTGGAACAGAATAATCACAGATACCATCGCCAGATATTTCCATCTTATAATATATCTCCGTCCAAAAGGGAGCGCGTGCAAGAATTCCGAAGTATGTCCCTCCTCTTCTTTCGCCAGCATCAAAGCACCCGTCATCGCAGCAAACATGGCTCCTCCTATTGCAAATATTAACCCCAGTTCCGTCGCATAGAATCCTTCCATAGTAGCGATACTAAGGCGGTCAAGCCCTAATACCGTAGAGAAACTTCCCATCTGCGAATAGGACTTTGCCATCTGCTCCATTGTATCAGCAAGATTTTCAAATAACAGAAGGCATCCGAAATTCACAATTCCTATACAACAACTCCAAATCAACAGTGACTTTATATTCATTTTCATTTCATGTTTCCACAGTGTCATGTTCTTCCTCCTTTTCAGAGTTCAAGCTTCTTCCTGATAATAGTGTATGAAAAGTTCCTCCAGCGACGGTTCCTCAATTAGCACATCATCCACCTGCATTGTATCCAGTTCCCGAATCAGTTCTCTCGCATTCCCGGAATAAGTAAATTGCCGTTCCTGACCGCCTTGCCACACCTTAACCTGACGGATTCCTGACCGGAGCAGATTCTCTACCGAATCCAACTTCACCAGTTCCCCTTCCTTAATAATTGCCACATTTTTGCAATAGCGCTTTACTTCTGACAGCACATGAGAGGACAAGAAACACGTAGTCCCTCTTGCATTCTGCTCCAGGACCAGTTTGAAAAACACTTCCTGCATTAACGGATCCAATCCGGAAGTAGGCTCATCCAGAATCAGAAGTTCCGGCTGATGCTGCATGGCACACACGATACTAACCTTCTTGCGATTCCCAAGCGATAATTCCGAGATTCTCTTCTCTCTATCCACATCCAGCAAGTCACAGATTCTCCTTGCCTCGCTGTCGCAGTTCATCTTCCTTGCCTCTACAGCCAGCCGAATGACATCCTTCACCTTCATGGAGGGATAGAACATTGCCTCCGAAGGCATGTACCCAACTTTGCGTAGGATCTCCCTTGTCTGCTTCTTTGCATCCATCCCAAGTATCCTTATCTCCCCTTTTTGAAAATGCAGCATCCCAAGCATACAGCGTATGGTCGTTGATTTGCCCGCTCCGTTTGGTCCCAGGAATCCGAAGATATCTCCCTTTGGCACCACAAACGAAAGATGACTGATTCCACGATGCTTTCCGTAAGTCTTCGTAACATCCCGGATCTCAATTGCTATGTCTGCTTCATTTCCCCGACACTCCCTGATATTATTCTTTGACTCCATCATCATGACTCGCTTCTCCCTCCTTCTTATATGCCGTCAGCATATCATTCAGCCTGTCCGTATCAACCTTCCTCCGAATCTTATTAATCAGATATACACATAGATAACACAGGAAAATATATCCGCTAAATAACACCGTTACCCATACATTTCCCTCAAACCATCCAAACACTCCCGATATCACCGCATAGATGCAGGTACATAAGAATGCCGAAGTCGCTTCTCTCTTCCCGAACTTCTCCGCCTCATCAAAATCATGCAATACATAGATTTGAAGATACCCTACAAAATACGCCATCAAAATCATCTCACACAGGGAAAGGATACTGACAGAATAGACTCCACGGCAAAGGAGATAAACACAATAAAAGGATATCAGGCAACTAAAATAGAGACATGCCTTATACTCAATGACAATCTCATTCTTCAATAGATTCCACAATTTACTCTTCATCCTTTGCACCTCCCTTCAGAATCTGCCGCAATTCCTTCGCATATTTTCTGGATATCATCACCTGCTCCCCATTCTCCATCGTTGCCCGAATCCGACTGTATGGCTCACTTTTCAGATAACGAATCTTATATATGTTCAGTATCATCGACTTTGAACACCGGAAGAAGCCCCGCTTCCCATAACACAACTCCAGCGTCCGCAGACTCTCCGATACCCGTACTACTTTGTCCTCCAAGTATGCATATGTGACCCCATCTACATTCTCCATATAATAGATTAACTCCGGCAATAACAGCAATGTCTGTCCTTCCCATATTGCCGGAATCCGAAGCCCCGTTCCTCGCACAATTCCTGCGATCACTTCAATCTCTTCATTCATCTCATAATAGCGGATGAGCACTTCCTCATCCCCATCTGCGATTCGCTCCAATGTCAACTTCATCTTGCATCTTCCTCTCTTATTTCCTATCATACCACACCCCTTTTTTATTTCAACGCACATGCCTCTAAGGTGCACATTTTCTCTTGCAAAATGCAACATTGCCCATGATATATTGTCAAAAAAGGGAGGTGGTGTGAAGGGACTGTATTCGAAGCAATGTCTCTAATGATATCTTTTAGTATGTTCATAGTAACACTGCTTGCCTACATAGATAGGATCAACAAACGAAAGTCAGGCAGGCTTTGATGATTCAACAATGTTAGTACAATAAATTTATTTACTTTTTTATTTTACCAGTTTTTCGGCTAATGACAACATTCTGTCATATTTCCCACTCTGCCACATTACTCTATATAATACTCTTCCATTGCATCCAAACACAGACACGCTAGTCTTCCTCCTGAAATTGAATGGTATCCAGCATTTCTAGAAATTTGTCATACTCTCCATGAATATCCGCCATCACATAAACTGACATAACTTCTCTCCTACTCTTTTATGTCTGCAAAAAGCACCGCCTCATACTCCTTGACATAATACTTTATGTTCTTTCTGCCCTTCATAATAATTGTATGGCCTTCGGCTTCCAATTTCTCTCTCTGCGCTTCGACACCGCCAGGATACTTCGGGTTCAGTTCTCCGTGTGCTTTCAGAGTTCTCCAGTACGGCGTCTCATCTTCTGTTCGCTGGTAACTCGCCCATGCCGCAATCGACACAAAGATTCCAGCTGTGATCGGATCTGTAAAATCTGCATCATTCTTCTTTGCAAGATATTCCCTAATCTCACCAACTGTTATCACTTTCCCATATGGCACTGTCTTCATAATCTCATCATACGTAATCGGCGGTGCAAAGAACATCCTCTCTCCGCCATATTTCTTAATCGTAGCCTCATCCTTAACAATCTGTATCTTAGGCATATCCGTATCCTTGTGAAGCATCGCGTTAAAATCTTTTTTATCTTCATTCGCCATACCCGTCACCTCCTGACTCAAGCATAGACTATTTTATTCATTCATGCAATGAGACGGTTTATTTATTTCAAACAAATTTTCATCTGACATTTTAGATTGATTCTGTTGGTTATGCATTTTCTCATTGACAGTCCCTTCCCCTCAACGTTATAATGAAAAAGAGAAGTGACTACATAAGAACTCGTATTCTTTCAACCAAAGAATAGCGAGTTATTTTTTTGCCATATACTAACTAAAAGCAAGGAGTGATTATGATGAACTATGATGTAATTATTATCGGCGCAGGACCAGGCGGTATCTTTTCCGCCTATGAGTTGGTTCAAAAGACAGCCGGGCTTAAGATTGCTGTCTTCGAGGCCGGATTTCCACTTAAGGACAGGCACTGTCCAATTGACGGTGACAAGGTAAAATCCTGTATCAAATGTAAGACCTGCGCAATCATGAACGGATTTGGCGGAGCAGGTGCATTTTCAGATGGAAAATACAATATCACCAATGATTTCGGTGGTACGCTTTATGAATATCTTGGCAAAGAACGCGCCCTTAATCTGATGGAGTATGTAGATGAGATCAACCTGTCTCATGGCGGCGAAGGCACTAAGATGTATTCTACTGCCGGAACGAATTTTAAGAAGATCTGTATCCAGAATAAGTTAAAACTCCTGGATGCTTCTGTACGTCATCTCGGAACTGATATCAATTATGTAGTGCTTGAGAATCTGTACAACGAATTAAAAGATAAAGTAGATTTTTACTTCCATACTCCGGTAGACCGTGTAGAATGTCTGGAAGATGGATACCGCATCCACTATAAGAACGAATCCGCAGATTGTAAGAAATGTATCATCTCCGTTGGAAGAAGCGGCAGCAAATGGATGGAGACTGTCTGTAATGATTTGGACATTCCTACCCACTCTAATCGCGTAGATATCGGCGTACGTGTAGAGATTCCGGCTGTGATCTTCTCACATCTGACGGACGAACTATATGAGAGCAAGATTGTCTACCGCACGGAGAAATTCGAAGATAATGTCCGCACCTTCTGTATGAATCCTTACGGCATCGTCGTAAATGAGAACACGAACGGTATCGTTACGGTGAATGGTCACAGTTATGAAGATCCGGAACACCAGACCGAGAATACCAATTTTGCCCTGCTGGTCGCAAAACATTTCTCTGAGCCATTTAAAGACAGCAACGGCTACGGCGAAAGCATTGCACGACTTTCGAATATGCTGGGCGGCGGCGTAATCGTACAGCGTTTCGGGGATCTGGTCAGGGGAAGACGAAGCACCGTAAGCCGTATCCAGGAAGGATTGGTAACTCCGACTCTGGCTGCTACTCCAGGTGACTTAAGTCTTGTACTTCCGAAACGTATCTTAGACGGCATCATCGAGATGATCTATGCACTGGATAAGATTGCTCCTGGAACTGCCAATGACGATACTCTGCTCTATGGCGTGGAAGTGAAGTTCTATAATATGGAAGTGGAGATTGATGAGAATCTTGAGAGCAAGTATAAAGGATTATATATCATCGGAGACGGAAGCGGCGTGACACATTCGCTTTCCCATGCATCCGCAAGCGGGGTGTATGTTGCACGGCATATAGCGGAAACTGGAATCTAAGCATACACTAAGATAACAGGGATAACATGATGGTATGTTGCGAATGCAACTTTTCCCCATGTTATCCCTGTTCATTCATCTACAGGTAATATGTCTTCAGTTTCTCTACTGATGACTCACATAATCCATTTTCTAGAATACTACTTCTCTTAAAGCAATATCCAGTACCTTGACGAACTCTTCCTTTACTCTGTTCGCTGTCTCCACTACCTCCGCATGATTCAATGGCTGATTCTGAATTCCCGCCGCACAGTTCGTAATGCATGAGATTCCTAATACAGAGATTCTTGACTGGGCACATACGATTGCCTCTGGCACGGTTGACATTCCTACAGCATCCGCCCCCAGAATT
The DNA here is from genome assembly GCF_050313795.1 of Bariatricus sp. SGI.154. Taxonomy (NCBI): domain Bacteria; kingdom Bacillati; phylum Bacillota; class Clostridia; order Lachnospirales; family Lachnospiraceae; genus Bariatricus; species Bariatricus sp. SGI.154. Next base: position 25,825 of record NZ_JBNPMC010000024.1, on the reverse strand, counting down.
CCTGCCATACGTACCTCTGCCGGAGTTTCATAAGAAGGACCTGACATCATCATATAGATACCTTCTTCCAGTTCAATCCCTTCTTTTGCTGCCAGTTTCTTTAATTTCGCACGATATTCTGTGGAATATATGCTAGACATATCTGGGAAACGCGCCCCGAATTCTTTCGGATTCTCTCCGATCAGCGGATTATTTCCGGAAAAGTTGATATGATCCTGAAGCATCATCAGTGTTCCCGGTTTAAAACTACGGTTCACACCGCCTGCAGCATTCGTAAGTATCATCTTCCCGACTCCAAGACCCTTCATAATGCGTACCGGCATTGTAATCTTACGCTGAGAATATCCTTCATAGTAATGAACCCTTCCCTGCATTGCAATTACATTTCTTCCGTTAATCTCTCCTATTACAAATTGTCCCATATGCCCTGCCACGGTAGACACGGGAAATTCCGGCAGTTCACTATATGGAACAATCACCTTATTCTCAATTCTGTCTGCATAATCTCCCAGACCACTTCCCAGGATCAAGCCAACCTCTGGTACTATGTCCGTCTTTTCACGTATGATTCTTACACACGCCTGAATCATTTCTAATTCTTTCATGATACTGCTCCTCCTGGTATTCATTTTTCACCCTGCTCTCAGTCAGGATTTTACGGATTACTATTTCGCTTTCTCGCTCTTCCCCGGCACCACAAAGATAAATATCAGCGAACTGATCAACAGCATCCCCGGATAGAACAACTTCGGAATCACTTCGAATGCCGACAATTCATATCCCAGTTCATTGGCTGCTGACAGTGCCACCAACATCTGTGCACCATAAGGAATCACCCCTTGAGAGATACAAGAGAATGTGTCCAATATCGATGCCGCTTTTCTCGGCGTGATATCATATTCCTCAGCCATCTCTGCCGCAATCGGGTTCGCCATAACGATCGCAACCGTATTGTTCGCCGTAGCGATATCCATGGCTCCAACCAATAGTCCCATACCGAGCTGTCCGCCTTTCTTTCCTTTGAACACTCTGCGGATTGCAGAAAGCAGTGCTTCAAAACCGCCATACTCCCGGATCAGCGCACACATAGCAGACACCAGAATCGCAACCATACTGGTCTCAAACATTCCGGCCGCACCAGAACCCATATTGCCAATCAGATCTACTGGCGCAATCTGCCCCGTTGCCAGCATAATCACCGCTCCCGATGCAATACCAACCAGCAATACTACGAATACGTTGATTCCAATGATTCCGCCAATCAGAACCAGAACATACGGAATAATCTGAATCAGGTTGTAATCCTGTGATACCGCCCCGCTCAGATCCGTGCGGAGAGATAATACCAGAATCAGCACCAATGTTACCAATGCCGCAGGAAACGCAATCCCGAAATTCTCCCGGAACTTATCCTTCATCGCACAGCCTTGCCCATTACATGCTGCAATTGTAGTATCTGAGATAAAGGATAGATTATCTCCGAACATAGCGCCACCCATAACAGAGCCCACGCACAAAGGCAAGTCGAATCCTGATGCCGCAGACACCGCCACTGCAATTGGCGTAATCAGCGTAATGGTTCCCACCGAGGTTCCCATAGCCGTAGATACGAAACATGCCACCACGAACAATACGGCAACCGCATACTTTGTCGGGATTAAAGACAGCATAAAATACGCCACACTCTCTGCACTGCTTCTTCCCACAACACCGACAAACGCACCTGCGGTTAAGAAGATCAGCAGCATCGTAATGATATTCTTATCTGCCATCCCTTGCGCCATAACTTCAAGTTTGTCGTCAAACTTCAACTCCCGGTTCTGAAGACATGCCACCAGAATCGCCGCCAGAAATGCAATGACAATCGGGATATTATAGAATCCCATTGGAATCTTCATCACATACTCGAACACAATCCCCAGGCCCAGATACAATACCAGGAAAACAGCAATCGGCAATAACGCCTTTGGATTACTCTTTTTCATAAGTGTTTCCTCTCATTCTTCTTAGATTTGCAATGTAGTACATACCAATTTATGCATAATATATTGTACCATACTCTAACATACCGTAAAAGTTTTTTATTCTAGGGCAGTTCAAATCCATGTATCTCCTTCTTTATGAACGACACCTTTTCTCAAGATAAACCAACTGCGTTCCTCCGCACACCATTCCCTCTTCTTCTGCACTTGCAGCCGTCATATCCACTTCTTTGATCTGATAATCAGAAGCATCATTCGCCAACATCTGTCTGGCAGCCTGGATTACTTCTGCCTCCATACAGCCACCGCCAATCGTTCCCGTCAGGCTTCCATCTTGTCCGATTACCATCTTGGTACCGATATTCCTTGGAGCAGATCCCTTACGCTCCATGATCTCTGCCAGAATCACTTGATTAATCCCTGCATTCTTAAAATTCAATGCGTCCAGAATCTCATCCCGATACCCTTCCGTATGCTTCTTCTGATTCTTGCACTGGATGATCTCTGCCATGATGGATACAGCAATCTCTTCCGGTGTCTCTGCGCCAATCGCCAGACCAATCGGAGCATGTACGGCATCCAGCATTTCTCCGGATATTCCTCCTTCTTCTAACTGCGCTTTCACCATCGCCACTCTGCGGTGGCTTCCCATCATACCTATATACGCATTCTTCTTTTCTATAATACTTTTCAGACATAATGTATCGTAACGATGACCTCTGGTAACGATTACAAAGTAGGCAGATGAACTGCCTTCCACTTGCAGCAAGCCATTCTCGAATGTATCACAGATCACAGTATCTGCTCCGGCTCTTCTTGCATGATCAGCAAAACTTGGACGGTCTTCCAATACAGTAATATGAAAGCCAAGGCTCTTTCCCAACTGAATGATCGGCATCGATACATGCCCTGCGCCACAGATGACCAGACGCGCTGTACCTCCAAACAGTTCTGCAAACACTCTTATTCCATCTAATTTGACGATTCCACTCTCTTCGATCGCTTTTAATTCATCCAAATGTCTCTGCAGCAATCCGTTTTCTTTTGTCTGACAGACTGGTTCTCCTTGGCAAATAAGTAGTTTCTCACCGATATATTCTCCCTCCATAACGGTGGCAAGGGTGCATAAGCCCTGTTCTCTGTATTCCGCTATCATCTGATATATGTCCTGCATACTTAATTCACTTCCTATTAGTTCATCCAAACTAAATATAATTCTATTATAGCCAAGCCCCAAATTTATTGTCAATAAGTATAACTATCACATACTGCCATAGTTTTAGTTAATGTCTACAAACAACGCCCGATTATTCTAACGAATAACCGGGCGCAATCTACATCTTTATTAATTTCAAAACTTCAAATTTAAGTCTTTTTACTACTGTCTTTTTCTTCTTCTGAGTCCTGTTATGCACACAACTACTGTCGCTGCCGCCGCAATCGCTGCAAACCACACCAATGAATTGGTATCTCCGGTCTTTGCTGCCGTCTTACCAGAAGTATTATTCACTGTATCCCCTTTATCTGCATTGGATGTGGCCGGAGTCTTATCTTTGCCGTCATCCGGTGTAGCCGACTGATCTCCTTTACCGTCATCTGGCTTCGGATTAACAGTTGCTTTCTTCAATACTTCTTTTCCGGATGCAAAAACTGACTCTAACTCACTGACAATTTCATCAACCTCTTCTTTGGTCGCATCGCTGTTGTTCATAATCGCTTCCCCCTTAGCCAAGGCCGCCTGAACAACTGACTGATATTCGCTTACAGATTCTGGAGTATACGTGGATGTATCAAAGTTCTTAATCTCTGTAATCAAGTTCTCTAATGCTGCCTTATCACTTGGCTTTGCAGTTTCTGCTAATTTTGATACTGCTGCCTTCAGATCTGCGACTGCTGCATTCAATTTCTCTTCTGTCAAATCGCTGCTTCCCTGAAGTGCCTGTGCTGCTTTCAGTGCTTTTTCATATGCACCCCAACTTTCCTTGGTATACTCTTCCTGTGATTTTACATCTTTGATGCTGTCCGCAATATCCTGTGCCAGTTTTACTTCCAATGCCACAAGTTTTTCTTTTGCTGACACAAATGCTTCTTTCAATGCCAATGCTACCGCATTAATCTCTTCCTGTGTTGCAGCATTATTGTTTTTTACAGCCTCAGCCGCTGTCAGCGCCGTCTGAACTGCCGACTGATATTCGCTTACAGAACCTGCTGTATAGCCAGATGTATCAAAATTCTTAATTTCTGCAATCAGACTCTCCAGATCCGTCTTATCTCCAATTGGTGCTTTCTCCTGTAAACTGGCTACTGCTTTCTGTAGTTCCGTAATTGCTGCATTCAGTTTCTCTTCTGTCAGTTCGCAGCTACTCTGAAGTGCCTGTGCTGCCTCCAGTGCTTCTTCATATGCATTCCAACTTTCCTCAGTATACTCTTCCTGTGATTTTACATCTTTGATGCTGTCCGCAATATCCTGTGCCAACTTTGCTTCCAATGTCACAAGTTTTTCTTTTGCTGACGTAAATGCTTCATTCAATGCTGATACTGCCGTATTTACATCATCCTGTGTTGCAGCACTATTGTTCATTACATTCTCAGCCGCTGTCAGCGCTGTCTGAACTAACGACTGATACTCGCTTACGGAACCTGCTGTATAACTAGATGTATCAAAAGTCTGAACAGCAGAAATTATTGTTTTCAATTCATCTTTATCAACTTCAACTACTGCGTTTCCTTCGACTTTTCCAACTCTGAAATTATCAAAATTCGCCCATGCTCCTCCCGGAAGACTTCCCTCTATACCGAAAGTCAAAGTGCCATCCGTCACTTCCACAGTCAGACCAATCAACTCCCAATTTTTACTGTTATAGGTAGCGACTGTGAGAGGTACGTTTTCTTTAGAAATAATAGTTCCATCGTCATTCTTCGCGAACAGATATAACGTATCTGAATCACTGTAAGATCCTGCCGCCACCATAGCATTTACTGCATATATTCCATCTTCAAGACCAGTAATTTTCTGACTTACTCCCACCGTAAATGCACTGGAAGTCCACACTGTATATCCATAACTTCCTGCGTATACATGACCACGATTCTTTTCATTAGATGCTCTACCGCTTGAACCTGTGCTATCCCATCCCTCTTTCGGCTGACGATTTGAATCCATACCACTTTCAAAACCACCGTTTACAATCGTAATCTCAGATGGAATATCCAAATTCACATCTTCAGTCTCGCCAGGAACTACTTCTACATTCTGTGAAACTGCATTAACATCCGTATCCCACTTTCCGTTTGATGCAGTAATCGCATAAGTTCCTGCAACCACATCTGAAAATGTATACCTACCATTTTCATCTGTCGTAACACTAACACGGGTAGTATCACTGATGGATTCGCAGCCTCTCAGCATTACCGTTGCATTTGCTGCAGGTTCTCCCGAAGCATCATAGACTTTTCCGGATATGATGCCTGTACTTCTTACAAGCACCTGATTCTCCAGTGTCACAGTGTTCCCTTTTTCAATTGTAACTTTTACGCTTCCTTCTGACGCATATCCAGTTTTTTCAAATGAAAGATTATATTCGCCTGCCTCTACATCTGAAAATACATACTCACCGTTAGCATCTGTTACAGCATCTTTTTCCAATGTTCCCTTTGACAACGTCACTGTCACATCTGGAATAACTTCTCCAGTTCCATTTACGACCTTTCCTCTTACAGATCCCATATTATTTTCAACACGGAATACCACTCCAGATGCAGTCTGTCCCGAAACAACTGCCACCTCTGTGCCTTCTGCCTCCACTTTACATCCATAGGAAGATGCAGACAGAGAATATTTTCCAGCCTTTATTGGACCAAGTGTAAAGTTCTGTTCCCCTTCAGTCAACTCTGTTTCATAAGTGTATGCAGCGGTTCCGTCAGTCTGCACCGCCGCAATCGTAAGTGTTTTTCCTGCTATGTCAGACTGGATACTTCCAGAAATGATTCCTGATTCTTCTGATGCATCTCCTGTTCTTATAAACATGATATCATCAATATAGCAATATGCATTTGCCGCTCCTTTTGCAGCAATGCCAATCTCCACTTTACCGCCTGCCACATTAACATCTGATAATGTTACAGTTGTCCATTCACTATTTGCCTCTTTAATGCCTGCTTTTGCTCTCAGCCCATCTGCCTCTGCATAAATTTCAAGATTTTCAAAATCTCCACTGTTTTTCACTTTAGCAGACAATGTATATACACCATCTGGAAGTTCTACATACGGTGAAGACTGAATTATCTGAGAAATAGAACAATCAAAATCTACTGTATCCGTCAGCGCAAGGCCATATTTTCCTGTTGTACGATTTCCACTGTTCTTAATTGGCGAATTTCCAACTGTAATACTATTTGTCCATCCCGTCAATGCAGTCACACTGATACGGTCCGCATCAAAACTTCCATTTTTCACATAATTGTTATCTTCAGCCACACTCCACGTACCCGTTGCTTCATCCAGATACCAACTACTTAAAGAATTAAAATACGGTGCACCTGACTCATCGAAAGACAGTGGACACCACTGATTGAATCCCAATCCATTTCCAGCAAACTCTGCCCAACGATCACCACAGAAAATAACCGTTTCCTTCTTACTCCCCTGTACCGTATAGAAAAATCCGGTCTGAGTTACATGACAATAATCATCGCTACATCCATCCATAAGATTCATAGATGTACTGGTTGTTCGATTCTTTAAATAGTCATCCTCTAGACTGTCTAATTTCAAATAATAAGCATGAGATGCATTCCAACCATATAAGTCAGACGCACATATATAGTAGGCACCATTATATTTGAACATACAGTCACCTTCACGCCCTGCTCCACTATATACCATGTAATTTTTTTCAAGGGACAAACCAAACTTACCATTTCCCTGATCTTCAATCTCAGCAAGGAATATTTTTCCTCTTCCCACTCCATAGGAATATACCAGATAAGATTTTCCGGTATCTTCATCTGTAAATACGGTCTGATCACCGGTATTTGTCGTACCTCCCGTGTAAGGCAGCATATTGATACGCTGATTCCATTTGAATTCTCCCGTTGGCGAATCCGATGTCAATACCAGAACCTGTTTGCTCCACCCCTTCTGACCGGAAGGCTCCGTGTAACCTTCAAGAGCATCCAGAGAATCATCCGGATCAGCACATTCATGCTGTACCATCATGACATAATTTTCTCCAACTTTTGCCACACCAAGTCTTCCAAACCAGGATGCCTTTACACCTTCCATCTCATCACGATAACTGACATCTGCTTCTGTGACAACATCTCCCTCAAACTTCCAGTTTACCAAATCTGTCGAACTATAACAGGTAACACTCTCAAAATCAGAATATGTATCACCGGAATTATAAATTTTTGTCGGATTATTGACATAATTAGGCGCATTTTTATATTTCACCCCATACCAATAGTAAGTATCATCAAATTTAAAGATACCGCCACCCTGAGAATACAATGTATTTCCATCCATATCTTCCCAGAAAATATCGTTCTGAATCTTCTTTGATTCATCCGAAAGTTCCTGTTTCTCTGTCGAAGCCGCCTGTGACTCCAATGGCAGAGAAACCACTGTCAACGACACTGCCATCAAAGATGCCATTATTCCATTGACAAATCTTTTCCATCCTTTTCCTTTCATACCTTAACTCCTCTTAAATAATTTTCTTTGTGGATTCCCGCAATTCCATGCTGTACTCTGTCAACAATATTGACTCTTCCCCACCGTTCTCCAACCTGTCGATCAACTTCTCACAGGCGATTCGCCCAAGTTCTTCTTCGTCAAATTTTAACGCTGTAATTGTCGGAGAATAATTCTGAAGCGCCAAACTATCATAAAAAGATACAATTTCAAGATCTCTCGGAATCAATATCCTCATTTTATCAAGTTTCTTCAAAACCTGAGTGCATATTTTATCATCCATGCAGACAATACATTCTGCACAGTTCTCCACAATCTGCTCAACGGCCTCATACACCTTCGCATTTGTATCACAATTCAGATAAATCAGCTTATCTTTCGGAACTTTATGAAAAAGTGTAAACCCAGCATAAAAACCAGCCAGCCTTTTTTGTGTAACAATATTTCCCATGTCACCCCCAATCAATGCAATTCTTTGAATCTCTCTCTCTAGTAAAAATTCGGTCATTTCCTTACAGGCTCGCACACTGTCGTGATCCACATGAATAGTAGATGCATTTTTTGTATCCCCGATCTGAACAAACGGTATTTTATTCCGAAGTAAGTATTCCACCGCAGAGTCCTCTACCAGCGCCCGCATTAGAATCACTCCATCAATCTTGCGTTTTTCAATAATCTTCTGAAGCTGTGTCAATCTATTCTTTTCTATTGACACAACAAATACATTATAATCTTGCTTTGCTGCCCATTCACAAATTCCAAACAAACAAGTTGGAAAAAAGGGTATCTCTTGAAGTTCCTGATCCGCAGGCAGAACAGCAGCAAGATTATATGTTCTGGAACAATCAAACGCTTTGGACACACTGCCTGATCTGTAGCCATATTCTCGACAGTAATCCAGCACACGCTTTCTAGTCTCCTTGCTTACTCTTCCCTTTCCCGATATGGCTCTTGATACAGTAGTTTTTGAACACCCCAATGCCTGTGCTATGCTGTCTATTGTAACCTTATCATTTCCCACACTTAACAGTTCTTCTCCCTTTATATTTACTAACTCACTTCATATAAATTCTAATATTATAATCTTTTTCCGTCAATTCTTTATAATAAACAATATTTTATCACTTAATTTTTACACATTTTATATAAAAGGCTATTATATGCGCAACAATTGCGCAATAGTGTGATCGACTTTTAATTCCAGTATAAAACCATCTGCTTTTCGATCAAGTTCTGTTTCAGAGTTTCAACACCCTATAATTCTCCAGCCCGTCATATTCTTTGCTCACCCCGTCATCTGTTCTGCTTCTTCATTTGTCAGTTGCAATTCATCGGAGTTCTTCCCCCTTTATTCGCTTTATATCCTGTAGCGTAATTTCCGGATGATGGTATTGCAGTCTATTTCCTAATGTAGGTACTTTCAATTTTGTAGTTTTTTGTGGGCACCAATGCAGGCAGGCATAGCAGGCAGCACACTGATTCCCATGTATCGCCTTTCCTTCTTTTATTGTAATATTATTTACCGGACAGACTTCTGCACACACTCCACATCCATTACATTCTTTTGCACCTATCGCATACGCACAGATCAGAACACCTTCTAATACCGTGTGGGGGTCATTCTCCATAATGGTTCTATCTTTATAGGTACCTGATTCGCCCTCATCTGTATTACACACAACGTATTTCTCTTCAGAATCAACTTTGTATGCACCGCTCCATTTAAGGCCTGTATTAAATCCCTATGCGCGTAACTCTTCCACAGTAATATCAGTACCAACATTCATACCGCACTGGAATTCTACTCCCATCTCGCGCAAAATATCGATCTCGGCCTCTACCACATCCTTTTCCAACTTAAATGATGGAATTCCATAAATCATCATTCCACCAGGCTTCTCATTCTTTTCAAATACTGTAGGATAATATCCCATCTCCGCTAGATAGAATGCACAGGAAAGACCAGCCGGGCCGCCACTAAATCCTGCTGTGTAATAAACTTCTTCACTGCATCGATAGAGACTGCATGATCGCAAGTGCCTCTCTGAGTTATTTAAAAGCTTCTAATTCTTCTTTTGTAGTTTTTTGATATCCCATATTTCCTCATTTTCTTCCGATATTCTATTATTCTTTGATACAATTCTCTGAAAGAGTTTTGCCCAGCCACTAAAAAGGCTTTACTGTAGTGATTTCCTATCACGATACAAAAAATCACAGATACCAAAAAAAATAGTCTTGCAGCACCCATTCATCATAATGGGGATTAATAGAACAAAAATCTTCATCATAGATCCAAACCAGAAGTGCGTATTTATCCGGAAAATGCCAATAAAAGTTCCGTCTGCTCGTGCCAGCATTTTCACAAATATCCGAAACAGATATTTTATCAAATAATGTCGCACGTAGCAGTACTTTCAGACTATCTGCTAATGCTTTCTTGGTCAATGGTGCTTGTGACATTCTTCTCCTCCATCGCAATCGGTTCGTTTTCATGTACCACTGTTCCGAAATAATTGTGGAGGTACTTTTTGAACTTATTGCTCCCAAAACGCCTCGTGCTATACTAAACAGGTATCATTGAATCAGAAGGATGGATGCATTTCGATTTTGCCCTCTATTTTTTAGAAAGAGGGTGATGCCCATAAATACAATGGAAGTTCTGACTTTACTATTGGTAATTTTTGCGGCTTTGACCTACATAGATAATCGACATAATAAGAAATAGCATCCCCTCGCCAAAGTAGATGCTATTGTCTTATTGACCATATTCGTTTACTGAGGGCATCAGATCTTGCGGGGAATATCCCCATCTATGATTCAATACAGCCCCACCCCAACCATGATAAGTACTCTACACTTCTGGAGGCAACAAACAACTTAATGTATAGGTTGGTCGTTGAAAATCATATGTATTTACTATGTTCAGAATAATCTTATCATAAGAAATCGCAAATAAATCTTCAAACAACTTTGGCGCATTATCAATATTCCACTTTGTTTGTTCTATACTACGGTAATTTCCCTTGGGTAAGTAAAAAATATTCTCATGTATAATTTTTTTCGCAGAAGAGGGTTTTAAATCCACAAAATAGTACCGTCTCTTTTCCGTTCCGTTACAAAACATTATTATTTCCATACAGACAGCGAAAAGAATGCAAATCCGGTAGATGCACTGATTGTATAAACATCTGCCACCTTATTTTTCAGAGTTGATTTTTTATAATTTTGAAAGTAAAAAAAGCCTCAGAAACCTTGATTTTCTGGGCTTTTTCAAGAGGCGCCAACCAGATTTGAACTGGTGATAGAGGTGTTGCAGACCTTTGCCTTACCACTTGGCTATGGCGCCATATTTAACCAAATCTGTTTTGCAGATCTGATTGCTTCTATATAAAGAGCCATCTGGCTCGAGTGACTCCGACGGGAATCGAACCCGTGTTACCGCCGTGAAAGGGCGATGTCTTAACCGCTTGACCACGGAGCCATATGAAACACTTCTTACGCGTGACCGAGATTTATATTATCATAGTTAAGATATTTTTGCAAGCCCTTTTTTCTTGATTTTCCCAATGTTATAATAGTACCTGTTATGATACAAGAACTTCATTACGAAGAATCGATAAATCCACATTCATGGAGGCTACACAATGCAAAGAAATCTAACTGAAGGAAATATGCTGCGTAACTTGATATCTTTTTCCCTGCCCTATCTTCTGTCCTGTTTTCTACAGACCTTTTATGGTCTGGCAGACTTATTCATTACCGGGCAGTATAATGGTGCGGATGCAATCTCCGCGGTATCCATCGGAAGTCAGGTTACACATATGCTGACCGTTATCATCGTAGGACTGGCCATGGGAACAACCGTCAATATCAGCAGAGCCATAGGATCAAAAGATTCCAACCTCGCGGCAAAAGGAATCGGCAACACCATTCTGTTATTCGCCGGATTCGCTGTCGCTGCAACTACAATTCTTATCCTGTCGGTAAATGGAATCATCCTGATTCTCTCTACCCCTCAGGAAGCCGTCGGCCAGACCAGACAATATCTTCTGATCTGCTTTGCCGGCGTTCCCTTTATTACAGCTTACAATGTAATCAGCAGCATCTTTCGTGGTCTGGGAGACTCCAAAAGCCCGATGTATTTCGTTGCCATAGCCGGAGTAGTTAACGTCCTTCTGGATATCCTATTCATCGGGCCATTTCATATGAGTGCAGCAGGCGCTGCGCTTGCAACGATTATCGCCCAGGCAATCAGCGTGATCAGTTCATTGATTGCCCTGCGCAAGATGAACCTTGGCATTCCATTTACCAGACATGAATTGCACCTTGAGAAAGCAACCTTATTATCTATCTTGAAAGTAGGAATTCCTATTTCCATTCAGGACGGGGTGATACAGATCTCTTTCCTGATTATTACAGCAATTGCCAATCATCGCGGAATCATTGTCGCCGCCAGCGTTGGAATCGTTGAGAAATTAATCGGCTTTTTCTTTCTGGTTCCTTCTGCCATGCTGTCCTCCGTATCTGCAATCGCTGCCCAGAATGCCGGAGCAGGACAGCACGAGCAAAGTAAGAAGGTTCTGCGCTATGGAATCGGAATCTGCTTTTCCTTCGGTCTCATAGTTGCATTCATCTGCCAGATATGGGCAGTACCAATCTTGCGGCTCTTTTCCAGAGATGCATCTGTTATCGAGATGGGAAGTCAGTATCTGAAGACCTATATCTTCGACTGCGCATTTGCCGGGATACATTTCTGCTTCTGCGGATACTTCTGTGCTTACGGCAAAGCATTCATCTCATTTATACAGAACCTGCTTTCTGCTGTATTAATCCGGGTTCCGGGGGCTTATCTGGCTTCCGTGTTCTTCCCGTCCACACTGTATGCCATGGGACTTGCCTCCCCGGCAGGTTCGCTGTTCTCATCTGTTTTTTGTATTACAGCATATCATTTTCTACAGAAAGGAAATTTGACGAAATGAAATCATTAGTTTTAGCAGAAAAACCATCCGTTGCCCGGGATATCGCCAGAGTCCTTGGCTGTCATAAGAACCTCCCCGGAGCCATCGAAGGAAGCCAGTATATCGTTACCTGGGCGCTGGGACACCTTGTAACCCTGGCAGACCCAGAAGAATACGATAAGAAGTTCAAGGAATGGAACATGTCTTATCTTCCTATGGTTCCTAAGAAATGGGAATTGGTCGTCATCAAACAGACTTCAAAACAATATCATAATGTAAAAACTCAGTTATTCCGAAAAGATGTATCCGAGATCATCATTGCTACCGATGCCGGACGTGAAGGAGAATTAGTCGCACGCTGGATTTTGGACAAATCCGGCTGCCATAAGCCGATCAAAAGGCTCTGGATCTCCTCCGTAACGGACAAAGCTATCCGTGAAGGCTTCACCCACCTAAAAGACGGACGCCAGTATAATGCCCTGTATCATGCGGCAAAAAGTCGCGCCGAGGCTGACTGGCTGGTCGGAATCAACGCCACCCGCGCGCTCACCTGCAAGTATAACGCACAGTTATCCTGCGGACGCGTACAGACGCCTACCCTTGCTATCATCGCCCGCCGGGAAGAAGAGATCCGTTCCTTCAAGCCGGAAGAATATTATGGGCTTACCTTAACAGCCGGATCGGTAAAATGGACCTGGCAGCATACGAAGAATGGACACATGCGTTCCTTCCAGAAGGCGTTTATCACTGATCTTGAGTCCAGCCTTAAGGGACAGTCTCTTACGATCACAGACGTTCAAAAGTCCGCGAAAAAGACTTATTCCCCGGGTCTATACGACCTGACAGAACTTCAGCGTGATGCGAATAAACGCTTCGGCTTCTCCGCCAAAGAAACACTGAACATTATGCAGCGCCTGTACGAGAACCATAAGGTTCTGACCTACCCAAGAACCGACTCCCGCTATATCGGAACAGACATCGTTCCAACCATCAAAGAGCGCCTGAAAGCCTGCAATACCGGTCCTTATAAGAAATACATCCCAGAACTGTTAAAGGCTCCGATTAAGACTAGCAAATCCTTTGTCGATGATAAGAAGGTCAGCGACCACCATGCAATCATCCCGACGGAAGAGTTCGTCCAGTTGGACCATATGAGTAACGAAGAACGCAAGATCTACGACCTGGTTGTACGTCGTTTTATCAGCGTCCTCTATCCTGCTTTTGAATATGAGCAGACCACCATGAAAGCCACTGCTGCCGGACAGAACTTCCTTGCCAAGGGTAAGATCATCCTCTCCCCGGGCTGGAAGACCGTATATGACGGAGGATTCGATACCGACAGCGATGAGGACATTTCCGATGATGGAACCTATATGAAAACTGCCGAGCAGCCACTTCCATCCTTAAAGAAGAGTGAGAAATTCCCGATCCTTAACAGCACCGTTACTACAGGCAAGACCAAACCGCCCGCAAGATTCACTGAAGCCACCTTGCTGACTGCCATGGAGAATCCGGTAAAATACATGGAATCAGGAGATGCCAAAGCAAGAAAAACGCTGGGCGAGACCGGAGGCCTTGGAACCGTTGCCACAAGGGCCGATATCATAGAGAAACTCTTCCATTCTTTCTTAATTGAGAAAAAGGGCAATGAGATTCTGATTACCTCCAAAGGCAAGCAACTTCTGGAGTTAGTTCCTGAATATCTGAAAAAGCCGGAACTCACTGCAAAATGGGAGATGCAGTTATCCGATATCGCCAAAGGCACACACACAGAATCCGTCTTCATCCAGGAGATCCAAGGCTACACCCAAGAACTCATTGACGAGATTCGCTCCGCCGATGGCACCTTCCGCCACGACAACCTGACCAACACCAAATGTCCAAGATGCGGCAAACGGATGCTCGCCGTCAACGGAAAGAATGCCCGGCTTCTAGTCTGTCAGGACCGTGACTGCGGCTATCGCGAGACCATCGCAAGACTAAGCAACGCCCGCTGTCCAAACTGCCATAAGAAAATGGAACTTATCAAAAAGGGTGACGAAGAGACCTTCGTATGTGGATGCGGCTATAAAGAGAAACTCTCTGCTTTCAAGGCAAGACGAGAAAAAGAGGGGGCAGGAGTCTCTAAAAAAGATGTACAGAAATATCTGAAGAAACAGAAAGAAGAACCGATTAATACGGCATTTGCGGATGCATTGTCTGGGATAAAACTGTAATTTTTTCTACTTACAGGATCTGCGTCCGAATGCTTTCTCCGGGCTCTTTAGCAACGTATATCCTCTACTGTCGACTCTTATACTGATTTTTGAAGGAATCGAAAGTAGAGGATATGCTATCATCTTAATATCTGGATTCGTATTTTCAACATTTCAGAATCCATTATTCATCATGAATCTTCCTCTTTATCAGAGGGTTTTCAAGCATGATTATCAAAGTTTATACCTGGTTGTACGAAATTACATCACATATTATACTGAAAGGAGAAATCCACCACTTCATGCCGACACACACCGCAAAGTTACAGTGGCATCCGGCTTTCGGTGCCGCACTTCGTATTGAGTTCGGGAAAGAGTTGGATACGCTTGATATCAGAGATGAATACCCGCTCAGCAAAAAACCTCTGCTCATGGATATACTGATTGTAAAAAAAGAACAGAATATAATACAGGAATTGATAAAACACTATGAACCTAATAAATCTTCCCTTTATCATCAGACCGTTATGGATCTGATTACACGTGCAAACTGGGAGCAAATGGAGGAGGTAAATAAGATGTGTGATGCATTACTTGAATTACTTGCTGATGAATTAAAAGAATCGAAAGAACTTGGAATCAAAGAGGGTATGAAGGTCGGCGAACTTACGGGCATCAAAAAAGGCGAACTTGCGGGCATCAAAAAGGGCGAACTTACGGGCATCAAAAAAGGCGAACTTGCGGGCATCAATCTTGCCAAGACAATATTCAAACTCTCAGCCGCCGGTTCTCCCCTATGTGATATCGCAAAGCAATGTAATATTCCGGAACAGCGTGTCCTGGAGATTCTGGAATAAAGGGATGCCGCATTAATGCGTCATCCCAGGTAAATAACTATTCCTTTAACTTCGAATAATAAGAATCTGCCGTATACAACGCTGCCACCGGATTATGCCCCAGTACCCGATCCTTTGTCACTGCTGTGGTTACCAGCGCATCCGAATACTTATAGAATAGGCTGTCATGCCCTACGCACAGTCCAACCACCACATTCAGATCTGTCTTCTCCTTGTTCAGCATCTTCGCCTGCAGAATCGGATTGCACATATTTTCTCCCACACCATTGCATTTCTCCGGGATTCCCACAGAAGTCTTCTTCTGAGTTCCTGCTTTGCACCCGATTCCGAACACTTCGAAACCATGTTTTCTAAAAATAGCCGCCAGCGTCCGGCTTTCTCTCAGAAGTCCCACGCAGGTTGCAATCCCGATTTTCTTCGCGCCAATCTTACGTGCGAATTCCATAATCTCTTCCACCCTTGTGTACTGGCAATAATGTTCGAACTCTACCTCCGCTGCTGCCACCATCGCCTTATGATTCGGCTCTTCCTGATAGCACTCCATTGCCTCTTGGAGCACTTCCTCATCCATGCCTGTCGTCAGACAGAAAGACGGATAAGTCTTGTCCATCTTATTGCAGTTCTGTGTTGCACAATCAATACATGATCGTCTCATTTCTTCCATACGATTCTTCCTCCTTTTATTTTCCTATAACAATGATTTCGTTTGTCATTTCCCCGGTGCTGTAAATGCACAAGGGATATTGGTATCACATTTTCCACACACGCCTTCCGGGTTCTTGCTGCAGGTCTCCCGGCATTTCCTTCTGTCGAATCCCTCCACCGTCAAAGCCCCGGAGAAGCAATTTCGGATACATTTCTTGCAGATTCCTCTACTCTTATACAGGCAGTTTTCTTCTTCCAGAGGCACATCTGCCTCAACGGGTATATCGGTTACGATCGAATTATAACGTCCACAGCATCCCTTTCTGGAAATCAGCATATTATTGATCCCGAATGTGCCTAATCCCGCCACATAAGCAATATGCCTCTGAGACCAGTTACTCTTAAGCAGCGTACGATTCGTCTCCCACTTCGGAACTGCGGCACGATACCCCATATTCCGAAGTTCCTCTGCCAACTGTTCGTTCAATTCTCCCATCATATGATTCGTATAACTGTATGCCTCCGACCATTCCTTAGATGCGGCATTCCCCGCCACCTGGACATTCGTCTGTGCCAGTTCTTTTGTAAATGGAACAAAATACGAGATAATAATCCTGGGATTCTCCAGGAAATCCTCCGGCAGACTATGCTCCGGCATAACAATCTCCGGCAGTCGCCTAATATACGGATGATTCGCATCTGCATATCCGACCAGCGGCGTCCGCCATATCTTCGGACCAAAGTTCCTATCCGGATATTCCTCGATATACTTTACAATGAACCCTTCCACCCATTCTTTCAATGTATTTTTCTTCTCCATATTCCTCAGTTCCTTTTCTTCCAGTGTAACTTCTATGCGTAGTTTCTCTTCTAATGTCTTTTTTCTTCCAGTGTCTTATCAAAATCTTCCTTCTATATAACATGCCACAATCAGATCCACCATCCGGTTATAACTCTTCACGCCATCTGCCTGCCCATTCGCCTTAAGATATGTATCATTCACTTTGTTAGAAACCTCTGCCACAGCGCCATCATATCTCGCCCAGAATTCCCGGTTCGCATTAAGATCCGGTTCTACTTCCGTTGATAACCCACTTCTTACTTCTTCCCAGGCATCATAATCTATCTTATACAATACATTCATACACTGAATCCATCCCATCAGATACCCGCTATATCTGAATGCCTCTTCTTCATAACTGCTACTGGCAAGAAACGCAATAAAATTCGCCTCCTGTTCCTGCATGAATCCCCTCAGATGAGACAACTCATGGCAGGCAGTAAATGGGATATTGTAATCCGTTATCTCCTGATTATAATTGGCTTCTATGGTAAATGGCAGATAGATCCCCGTCAGATTCTGAATCGAAAGTATCCATGAATTCATCAGTCCCTTCGGTCGCGGATAATATCCTTTAAGCTGCGGATACTCTTCTTGCAGTCCCTCCATAGCCTTTACTGTATTCTCCTGAAGCGGCACGTCCAGAACCATCACTCCATCCCCATCCCGCTCTACCTGGCCACTATATGAATTCACCTGTTCCGTAAGCCACTGACACACTTCTTTCAATTCCTCTGCCGAATATTCCTCTACCCGGATTCCCGCGCCTTCCGCAAAAGACACCCGGTGATAATTAATCCCACAATTCACCACATACAAAAAGAACAAGATCCCCGCAATCAACACCAGATTCAAACACCAGTGATACACTTCCCGTCTTCCAGCCCTCTTCCTGACACCTCTGATAACAAGCCTTACACCCGTCACAAAAATCCCCAATATCAACACATACAGCAGAACCTCCGACACTGAAAAAGGAACCAGCCCCGCAAACCTCCCAACAGTCTCCACCCACACCGAGTACAGATGTACACTATACCACTGAGCAAACCCCTGCGACACCCTGGCAACCAGGCTCAGCACCACCGCCCAGGCAATCAAGCCCCCACTCACCACGATTCTTCCCCTCTCCCACTTCCTCATCTGCTCCATCTTTTTCTTCCCCATCTCTTCCTTCTCTATCTCTTCCTTCTCTATCTCTTCCCTCTCTATCTCTTCCTTCTCCACTTTTTTCTGCCCCATCCTAATTCACTCCCCTTCCATTCTACCATACAAAATATGGATTTACTACCACATGCATTACACTTCGCGCTTGGTCAGAACTGCGTCCACTGCACAACCACGAACCATACAGCACCCATATTTTTATAAAAAACCCTTTGACTCTCCCCGCCAAAACTGCTATTATACTAATACAGCGTGTAGCATTAACTGCGTAAATCCAGTTGACACCACACGCTTTTTTTATTGCAATCATATACCATTACAGAGGCATATTCCCTCCAGGATCATGACTCTGAACAAAACAGCGTGTAGCCAAAGTGCATAAATCCAGCTTCTTTGGCGTCACGCTGTTTATTTATTGCAGGAATTTGTTCAAATTTTAAGGAGGAAAAACCAATGAACCAAAAATCAAACACTTTTTTGGAAACAGAACCTATTGGGGCATTGATGAAAAAATATGCAGTGCCCTGTATCATCTCGCTGCTGGTAGCAGCCCTTTACAACATCGTAGACCAGATCTTCATCGCAAACGCAAGTTATCTCGGTTCCTACGGAAATGCCGCTAATACCGTCGTCTTCCCACTGACCGTTGTTGCTCTGGCGATCGCCGTTATGATTGGCGACGGATGCTGTGCTTTCGTAAGTATCAGCCTTGGAGCCAACAAAAAAGAAGATGCCCATAAGAGTATCGGAAGCGCTGTGCTTTTATGTGTGATCTTAAGCCTGATACTGACTGCAATCTATCTGATCTTCCAGGAACAGATCCTGACCGTATTCGGCGGACGTGTCAATGATGAGACTTTTCATCATGCCAAAGAATATTTCTTCTGGATCACTGTTGGCGTACCGTTCTATATGTTCGGTCAGGCGATGAATCCGATTATCCGTTCCGACGGAAGCCCGAAATTCGCCATGATCTCTACACTTGCAGGTGCATTTACCAACATCATCCTGGACCCTATCTTTATCTTCATCTTCAAATGGGGGATGATGGGCGCCGCTGTGGCTACCGTAGCAGGTCAGATACTGACTGCCGTACTGTCTATCTGGTACCTGTGCCACATGAAGGCAATCCAGCTTGAAAAGAGCAGTTTCGGCATCCACGGCAGACTCGTAAAGAAATACATTCCGCTGGGTATCTGTAGTTTCCTGTCACAGATCTCCCTAGTTGCTGCCATGGCTGCAATCCAGAATATGACGTTAAAATACGGTGCAAAAGATCCGATATTCGGCCAGACTGAATATGCCCAGATTCCAATGGCCGTCCTTGGAATCGTAATGAAATTCTTCCAGATTGTCATCTCCATCTCCGTAGGTATGGCAGCCGGCTGTATCCCAATCGTTGGATATAATATCGGTGCCGGAAGAAAAGACCGTGCCAAAGGTCTGCTGACCCGTCTTCTGATCGCAGAAGCGTTCGTCGGCGCTGTAGCACTTCTGATTGTAGAACTGCTGCCAAAACAGTTGATCGGTATCTTCGGTGCCGCTAACGAAAGCAGTTACTACACCGAATTCGCGATCAGATGCTTCCGTATCTACCTGTGCATGATGGTCCTGGCTACCGTCAACAAGGCTGCCTTCATCTATCTTCAGTCCATCGGAAAAGCATTCCTCTCAACAATGCTTTCTATGGTGCGTGAGGTATTATTCGGTGTTGGATTCGCTTTGCTGCTGCCACGTTTCTTCGGGCTGAATGGCGTACTGTACTCCATGCCGGTATCAGACATGTTGACCTTCATCATCTCTGCAATCGTAATTGCATACACATATAAGACACTAAGCACAGACCAGGAAGCATCTGCTGCTGAGACAACTGCCGACACATCAATAATAAACACATCAACCAGACTTAACAAGGAGGGAGCAAGATGACACACAGAATTATAACCATCAGCCGTGAATTCGGCAGCGGCGGAAGAACCATCGGCAAAGAAGTTGCCGCGAAACTTGGTATTCCATGCTATGACCACGAACTGATTGAAAAGATTGCCGAAGAAAGCGGCTTCGCTGCAGAATACATCAAAGAACGCGGTGAATACTCCTCCCACAGAGGCTGGCTTGCCAGCGCATTCTCTGACCGGGATTTCAACGGGCATTCCACACAAGATGACCTGTGGTTCGCACAGCGCAAGGTAATCCTCGAACTCGCAGAAAAAGAATCCTGCGTAATCGTAGGGCGATGTGCAGATTATATCCTTAAGGATTCTGCCAACTGCCTGAATGTATTCATCCATTCCGACCTTGATAAACGTGCTGAACGTATCGTAAAACAGTATGGAGAAAGCGATGTTACTCCTGAGAAACGTCTGAAAGACAAGGATAAGAGACGTGCCGCTTACTATCAATTCTATACCGATCACAAATGGGGTGCGATACAGAACTATCATATTACGCTGAACAGCGGAGTTCTGGGGATTGAAAAATGCGTGGAGATTATCGCAGGATTATATTAGACTTTTGTGTATCTTTTAGGCTAACTGTATAGACCAAAGATAGCGGGCGGTATTAATCCACCGCTATCTTTGCCAAAGCCGTTCCCCTTCCTGGAATCTTTCTAACAATTCTATCTTCTTCCCATATCCGACCAATACATCTTCTCCACGATTGTTATAATCAATATCCTCCATCAACAATTTCTAAGTACACCAAAATTATTAAAATGCCGATGCATAAGATAATATGCTCTTACACTATTCATCCCAAAGTTTCCCTCCCCCTCTGCCATACTTTTCCTGAAACAATAATTCTTCAATATAATGATCCATCCTCATCTCTGCCACATCAACCAGCCACGGTAATGTCTTCTCTGAAAATACCGCCTCAAAAGGAATCCTTACAATCTCACCCCGGAAACAGAATGCAAGAATACACTCCTCTCCATGAATCTCCCATCTGCCATGTACATGATGCCTTGAAGAATAGATCTCTTGTGCTTTCATTCGATCCTGTAACTTTAGGAATTCAACAGAATACGCATATAATCGGCTTTTCCCCTTACGAGTCCATCTCCCCTCACTCTCAGGCAAAGCCGGTCTAATTCCCATTAGTTCCTCCATCGTGCAGCCCAGTGCCAGGCTCAGCCGATACACTGTCTCGGCTTTCGCACTTGTGATATCTTTATGCCCTTGTTCATAATCTTGCAATGATCTTAGATTAATTCCACTGACATCTGCCACTTCCCTTCTGGACAGACCTTTTGCTTCCCGTATTTTTTTTATATCTGGCATTCTATTTTCCTTCATTAAAGTGTCTCCAAAATAAAACTGTTTTAACTATTATACGCATATTTGCGTATATTTGCAAGATAAAAACAGGACAAGTTTCCCTGCCCTGTTTCCGTATTCTTTCCTATACCTGCACCACAATCGGCTTAAATCCCTCCAGCCCTACCACCATAATCGGCGCTCCCTGAGGAATCTCCTCTGCTTTCGTCGCAACCTTCATCTTCTTATTCCGAATCGTACCTTTCCCCTTATATGTGATTGGCGTATCCGCAAACCCAATCTCCCACAGCAGTTCCGTCTCTTTCTTATGCCTGCACAATGTCACACAGGCACGCTCTACTGTCTGCACAACGAACAGCAATACGATCCAGAACACTGTAA
This sequence comes from Bariatricus sp. SGI.154, assembly GCF_050313795.1. Taxonomy (NCBI): domain Bacteria; kingdom Bacillati; phylum Bacillota; class Clostridia; order Lachnospirales; family Lachnospiraceae; genus Bariatricus; species Bariatricus sp. SGI.154. Next base: position 3,823 of record NZ_JBNPMC010000024.1, on the reverse strand, counting down.
TCTGCACGCCTCTCCCTAGGAACCAGACACCTATCGCCAGGATAAGACCGCTATTCGTAACATAACCTCCATACCAGTCCCTTCCATAAGAATAGAACAAATCCCAATCATTGTACTTCTCTACCCAGGACAAGATCAGCCCATATATCACCAGAAAACCTCCGATAGCGTTGTTAACTACCGCCGGAATTCCCTTGAATATGAATCCGTTTTCCAACGGCAAGAATAATTTCGCCAACACCACTACCACACTAAGAAAGATAAACCATTTGATCATTCCCCAGTCAATCGTCTTCCTGTAGATCCGGTCAATGTCTCTCCCTGCTGCCACCGGATCTCCCATCTGCCTTACTGCTTCTTCCTCTGCTTTTAACTCATCCATGCCACCCTCAATGAGAACCTCCTTATAATCTTCAATATGCGCCGCATACTCTTCTTGAATCGCATTCCTCATTTCGGTATCATGAATCTGCTTGGTCAGTTGTAACAAATATTTCTCTTCGTTCATAACCTCTACCCCCTTACCAGACCAGATACAGCATCTGCATAGATGATCCACTCCTTAACCATTTTCTCCAGATATGATCTTCCGCTTGCAGTAATCTTATAATATTTGCGAAGTTTCCCGTTCACCTCTTTACTATAGTCCTCCAGATATCCTGCGCTTACCAGGCTGTGCAGCAGCGGATAGAGCGTCCCCACCTTCAGTTCAAATACATTATTAGAACGTTTTGATAAGGTTTCGATCATCTCATAGCCATACATATCTTTTTCCGACAGCAACTGCAATATCAACATGGCATTGTTACCTGAAGTAAAATTTCTTCCAATCGTCATACAATCATCCCCTTCTTCTTTTTTTCATATATTGATATATATTGATATATATCATATCTCAATATATATCGGTTATCGATAGTTGTCAACCTAAAAATGCTATTGCATGAAATAAATCACACAATAGCACATGATTTCCCTTTTTAGCAATACTACAACCTAACTTCTACAATCTTCCTTGCCTCCAGATAATACCGCTTCTCCTTCGCATCCCCCATAGAGAACGTCTTCCTTGGCAGCACTCCATCCGTAATCACCCCACGAAATAATTGTCCCTTCTCCATAACCGGAAGCAAGAATCCAATCGCACCTTCTTCATCCGCCAGCCCTCGCAACACCTCATCACCGTGAATATAATCAATCTCACCGACATGGCTGCTCAGATATGAATCAAGAAATGACTGCAATACCGCAACCGCCATCTCCCCTTTGTTTCTATCCAGACAGATAGTCCCACTGTCTTTCCCTGCATACCAGGTAACCGGATATCCGTCTTCTGCACAGATCTCCTTCTGCATACACTGCAGCATCTTCTCCGGTTCTGTCCCTTTGATAATCCGGTGGATCGCCTCAAACTGCTGCGCACTGTCATGAATATTCTCCAGTTCAACCAATGCATATCTTGCCGGATGTTCCCGTACTTCATCATTCGAATACTTGGTCTTTAACTCCTCATAGCATGCCTTCGCCGTAGCAAGAGAATGATTGCCGTCGCCAACCGCATACAATAGCGCACTGTCACCCAGATTCCTGTATTTGTCCCGCATATTTTCCTCATACTCTTTCAGCCTCTGGTTGAACGCTTCCACAGCCTCTCCCTGTAACAGCCATCCGGATATGCGCCCACCATCCTCCATCAGAACAAAATCATACACCTTAGGCAGGCATTCTTTGCTCTCTGTAACCGATTCAATCAGCATCTTCTTCTCATCATCACAGAGAAGTAATATATGCGGCAGCTCAAGCGGCGCATTCTGGCGAATCTTCTTTCTAGGCGGAATCCGCTCTATAACGGTCTTCTCTGTTGCACGTATGCTGGAATCCGCACCAATATTATAATCATATTCCTCCAGATCTACTGCACCTACTACGCCCTTACGGATCGAACCATCCACCAAGGTTCTTTCTACATATATGTAAGCATCGCTATACTCCTTAAAAATACGATTCTGCAGATACTGCCGCATAGTATGATTGATTTCCTCTACACGGTTACTATAATCACCACTTAATTGTACTTCCGGCAGGATAATATTAAGCGTAGACGGCACATCACCGACATATTCACGCACCTCTTCCCAGTATTCTGGCTGTGATGTAAATTGGTCGCATGCAATCACAGACCATCTCTCCATCGAATCTACCTGTGGCAGCAATATATCAGCTGGCATAAATGTACTCATGGCTAACTCTTTCTCCCTTCACATCTTCTGAATAGTTCTATGACCATTATAAACCAAGACAAGCTTATATATCAAATACCTTTTAATCTGCTTATCCAGAAGTCTACTGAGTCTTCCTAATCAACCGCTCATGCATTAGCATCATCACAACTAAGATCACAAGCAAATATACCGGAAAAAGTCTCACACTGATATGATTCGCAATCAGCCCGAACAACGGCGGCATCAGGCAGCTTCCAACATATGCACTTGCCATCTGCACCCCAATGATTGCCTGCGATTTATCCGCACCAAAATGCACAGGCGTAGAATGAATGATGCATGGATAGATGGGCGCACATCCTAATCCGATCAATACCAGCCCAATCAAAGTTAATGTAGTTCCACCCGGAACCAGCACCGCCAGCATCCCCAACGCAATAATTCCCTGTCCAAGCCGGATCAGAGATGTATCACTCAAGCCAAATGTAAGAAAGCCATTAATCCCGCGCCCTACTGTGATCCCTATGTAGAACATACTTGCCAGACCTGCCGCCTTTTCTGTGGATAGACCACACTGCAGCACAAGATAACTGCTCGCCCATAGCCCCGCAGTTGATTCCAATGCACAATAGCAGAAGAAAGTAAACATTACTTCTTTTGCGCCCTGAATCCTTACAATCTGACTCAAAGAAAGCGGCTCTTCTTTAGCGGAATTCTTCTTGGCATCTCCATTTTCTTTTCCAGACGAGATCCCCTTTCCAGACGATAATGCCTGTTCCTTAGACTCTTTTGCATCAGCCGCATCCTTCCGGTTCCACAATGGCAGACTCATCACCAATACAAATGTAAGAGCAACCTGCATAACAGAGATACACCGATACCCCACATTCCAACTATAACCGCCAGTCAGTGCAACACCCATAATATATGGTCCAATCGTCGTCCCCACGCCCCACATACAATGCAGCCAACTCATATGCCGGCTTGCATAATGAAGCGCTACATAGTTATTAAGCGCCGCATCCACACTTCCTGCACCAAACCCATATGGAATCGCCCATAAACACAATGCCAGGAAAGAATGGCTGATTGAAAAGCCGAATAATGCCACCGCCGTCGTACCAACGCTGATCGCAGTCACTTTCCCTGCACCAAGCCTCTTCGTCAGACGGTCACTCTGCAAACTGGATATGATCGTCCCTATACAGATAATCATAGAAATCACTCCTGCATAAGATACCGGAACCCCTAACTCCCCATACATGGTCGGCCACGCGGAACCCAGCAGCGAATCCGGAAGCCCAAGGCTGATAAAAGCAAGATAAATAATCACAAGTAATAATTGAATCATGTCATCGTCCTCCTTATTTTCCGCACTAAACATATAGGCAAAATAAAACCTGTAAACAATCAAGTCTACAGGTCTTCTTTCAACTCCCCGAGTTGGGCTCGAACCAACAACCCCACGGTTAACAGCCGTGTGCTCTACCATTGAGCTATCGAGGAATACCACTATTCAATTATAGTCCTTTACAAATGCTTTTGCAAGGACTTTTTCCATGTACCCTGAAAACTGCATATAAGAAATACTCTTCATCCAT
>NZ_JBNPMC010000023.1:0-56164 GCF_050313795.1 Bariatricus sp. SGI.154 | reverse complement strand
AAGGAATAAAAGGAGGACAAGACGATGTTCAAAAAAGTAGTGAGCAGCCTGTTAATTGCTGCAATGGCAGGAACTATGCTGGTAGGATGTGGAAGTGATTCATCCGAAGAGAAAAAAGAAGATACGGCAGCAGAGGAGCAGAAGGAAGATTCCGAAGAAGCCAAAGAAACCGAGATTCAGGTGTTTATCGCAGCCAGCCTGAATACCGTTATGACGGAACTTGCAGAAAAGTACAATGAAGAGCATCCGGAAGTGAAGATTACATACAATGCAGACAGTTCCGGCACATTGCTGACTCAGATTGAGGAAGGTTATGAGTGTGACATCTTCTTTTCGGCAGCTCAGAAGCAGATGGATCAGTTGGAAGAGGACGGGCTTGTAGTAGACGGAACCAGAGCGAATGTAGTAAATAATCAGGTAGTAGTTGTTACGCTGAAGGACAGTGGCACGAAGGTAACCGGTCTTGAGAATATGGGAGACGCAGAAAGTATCGCACTTGCTGGTGGAAGCGTTCCAGTTGGAAAATATACTAGACAGGCATTAGTGAACCTTGGTAAACTGGATGCAGTAGATGACGTGTCGACGATTACGACAGAGCAGGTATCAGAAGCACTTGGGGGTACAGAGATCAGTGAGCAAGACAATGTAAGTAAGGTATTGGCAGCAGTCGTAGAAGGCTCTTGTGAGGTTGGAACGACCTATTACTCAGATACTTATGGATATGAAGATGATCTGGATATTCTGGAGACTGTAAGTTATGACCTGACAGGCAACGTAATCTACCCAATCGCACAGGTGGTAAATGAAGAGGCCGATGATGCACAGGCTAAAGCAGCAGAAGACTTCATAAAATTCATTCTGTCCGATGAAGTAAAGGCAGTATTCGATTCTTATTATTTTGATACAGACGTTGAGTAAGTAAAGAGAAGGCAGAGCAAAATGAAGTCTGCATGGATATGGAGAGTATGTATCTGTTGCATGACCATAGGATATAAGATGCGGGAGGTGGCGAAAAGAAGATGATAGAGATATTGGAGAATCTGGACTGGAGTCCATTATTTATCTCGTTGAAAACGGGAGTAGTAGCAACGATTCTCTCTTTTTTCCTGGGGATATTTGCGGCGCGAAAGGTAATAAAGACCACGCCTGGGAAGAAGGCGGTCATTGATGGTATCTTAACACTTCCGATGGTACTTCCACCTACGGTTGCAGGCTTCTTTCTTCTGTTAATCTTCAGCAGGAGAAGACCGCTTGGTATATTCCTGTATGAGACATTTGACCTGAAAGTGGTACAGACCTGGCTTGGCTGTATTATTGCAGCGACGGTGATTGCATTTCCGCTGATGTACCGGAATGCCAGAGCAGCGTTCGAACAGATTGATGTAAATCTTGTCTATGCTGGAAGAACCCTTGGTATGACGGAGGCACAGATCTTCTGGAAAGTAGTTGTTCCGTCTGCAGGACCAGGAATCGCATCAGGAACGATTCTGACTTTTGCCAGAGCATTAGGGGAATATGGAGCAACATCTATGCTGGCTGGGAATATTTCGGGCAAGACTGGAACTATCTCCCAGAAGATTGCAATGGTAATTCAGGATGGTGATTATCTGACTGCCGGGATATGGGTTATAATTGTGATAATGATTGCACTTGTAGTCATTATTCTGATGAATCTGATCTCGGGCAAGAAAATGAAGACTGTGAAGAGATGGTAGGGAGGAATACATACGATGGGACTTTCGGTAGATGTAAAGAAGAAGATGGGAAATTTCTATCTGAATATGCAATTTCAAAGTGAATCCTCCCGCATAGGGATTCTTGGTGCATCCGGCTGCGGAAAAAGCATGACGCTGAAAAGTATTGCAGGGATTGAGGCACCGGATGAAGGGGAGATTGTGATCAATGATAAGGTATTGTATCAGTCTTCTCAGAAGATTAATATAAAGCCCCAGAAGCGTAACATTGGATATCTGTTCCAGAATTATGCGCTATTCCCTACTATGACGGTAGCAAAGAATATTGGCGCCGGACTTAGGGGAACGAAGCAGGAGAATCAGAAACGGGTTGCAGAGATGATCCGGACGTTTCGGTTGGAAGGGCTGGAAGAACATCTTCCGGGGCAGCTTTCTGGTGGACAGCAGCAGAGAGTGGCACTGGCCAGAATCATGGCATATGAGCCGGATGTGATTCTGCTGGATGAGCCTTTTTCGGCTTTGGATATGTTTTTAAAAGACCGGCTTCAGCAGGAATTGGTGGAGATGTTGAAGGGATATCAGGGAATCGTCATTATGGTTTCTCATAGTCGGGATGAGATATATCGGTTTAGTGAAGACCTGATCATTATGGATCAGGGAACGGTTGTGACATCTGGCAAGACGAAAGAGATATTCGATAATCCGAAGCGAAAGGAAGCAGCGAGACTTACGGGTTGTAAGAACTTCTCCAGGGTCCGGAGAATGGATCCGCACAGGATGAAAGCGCTTGACTGGGGCGTTGAGTTCTGCTTGGAGCGCAAGATACCGGAAGATATCTCATATGTGGGATTCCGTGCCCATGAGTTTATTCCGATATGGGGGGAACGTAGGAAGAATTGCATCAGATTCCAGTTGGCAGGCAGCGCGGATCTGCCTTTTGAGAAGAATTTTTATCTGAAGCCGGAGACTGGTTATGAACAGGGAACAAAGGATGAGAGAGAGGCAGAGTCAGGAGGAGAATCAGAGGGAAAAAAGAAAAAAGAGAATATCTGCTGGTTTTTGCAGAAGGATAAATGGAATATTCTGGATGAGAAAGGACTGCCGGATTATTTGCAGTTTCCAGAGGAACAGTTGTTGTTTTTGAATTAAATATGAAAAATTCTCAATAGACTTTAGAGTATAGTAAGAAGGCAATGATATGGATATGACTCATCCGTATCATTGCCTTTTGAGGTTGCCAAAGCATCCGGAGGGAACTGTCGGTGGCTGATTCTGTAGGTATTACAAAGACAAAGCGTCTATCTTCTTAAGTTCTTCTTCTGTAAATCTGATATTTTCCGAAGCCTTGATATTATCAAGTATTTGTTCCGGCTTGGATGCACCGATTAATACGCTGGTTACCATATCGTCTTTCAGTACCCATTTTAATGCCATCTGAGCCAATGTCTCTCCACGTTCTTTTGCAAGGTTATTCAATTCCTGAATAGAATGCAGTCGCTCCGGAGTAAGTTGACCGGCTTTCAGGAAGCGCCCGTCTGTCATAATACGGCTGTCCTGAGGAATGCCGTTAAGATAACGGTCTGTAAGCATTCCCTGTGCCAGTGGGCTAAAGGAGATGATACCCTTGCCCAATCTATATGAAGTCTCTTTCAATCCATTTTCTTCAATCGTACGGTTAAAGATATTGTAGGAATTCTGATTAATGATGAATGGGCAATTTAGATCATCCAAAATCTTACATGCTTTTTCCAGTGTAGGTCCATTGTAGTTGGACAGACCGACATAAAGAGCTTTGCCGCTTACAACTGCCTGATTCAGAGCACCCATAGTCTCTTCCAATGGCGTGTCTGGATCCATGCGGTGATGGTAGAAGATGTCTACATAATCAAGCCCCAGACGTTTCAAACTCTGGTCAAGGCTTGCCAGAAGATATTTTCTGCTTCCCCAATCACCATAAGGACCTTCCCACATATCGTATCCGGCTTTGGTGCTGATGACCAGTTCATCTCTGTATGGTGTAAAATTCTCTCGTAGAATTCGTCCAAGATTCTTTTCGGCACTTCCCGGCTCTGGACCGTAGTTATTTGCCAGATCAAAATGGGTGATGCCGTGGTCGAAAGCAGTAAAGCAAAGTTTTTCCATGTTACCGTAAGCAGAAGTATCTCCAAAGTTATGCCAGAAACCAAGAGATACGGCGGGAAGTTTTAAGCCGCTTTTTCCACAGCGGTTATATGTCATAGATTCATATCGGCTTTGATTTGCTTGATACATAGTGTTGCCCTCCTAATATATTGTAGATATTTCCTGTAAGAATAATTGATATTAATCATATCGCCTGTCTGGAAATCTTGTCAATATGTTTCCGGTGATATGTTCTATATTTCCCTTGAGGTAGAGGATTCAGAGTAGGTGGTTGACACAGGAATTATTTTATGATATCTTATTTTTCAATATATATAAAGGGAGTGTGATTACTTACATGGAAGACGGTTCGGAAGCGGGTACGAAGGGCGGTATTCTTATTTCTCCATGTAATGTTATGAATAGATAGAGGTGTAGTCTATGTTTGGCAGAGAATATAGACTATGCCTTTTTGTTGTTAAATATCCGGAAGGAATTGCTGATGGCAGTTTCTGTAGGTGAATTCATAACATAACTGTATGCAATGATTGATGATGATTAGACTGATTGAAGGAGAAGAAAGATGATAGGAACTATTATATTACAGGTAGTATTAATATTTTTGAATGCAACATTTGCCAGTGCGGAGATTGCGGTAATATCTATGAATGAGACAAAACTTAGAATGCTGGCATCGGATGGAGATAAAAGAGCGGTGAAACTGTCGGCGCTTACAGAGCAGCCGGCAAGATTCGTGGAGAATCATGTTATTGTGGAAGCGGAAGTGCGTGTTGATAATAAGGAATAACAGATAGTTGGCAAATAACAAGCGAAATAGTTGGTCAGGAGTCATTGATAGGGGGTAATCATCTATGCTTATGTATCTATTTCTTGTGCTGCTGGCGATTGTGGCTTTTGTAGATATGAATGCGATGAAGGTCCCTAATTGTCTGGTGGCTGCAGTAGCATTGCTTGGAGCACTGTCAATTCCGCTTTTCCCTGAGATTAGTCTGTGGGCGAGAGGAATAGGAATGCTATGTATCAGTCTGCCGATGTTCATAATTACATTGATTGTGCCGGGAGGATTCGGAGGCGGCGATATCAAGTTAATGGCGGCTTGTGGATTGTTCCTGGGATATAGGAAGATTGCTTTGGCTTTTGTTGTGGCGATAATGGCTGCCGGAATTTATTGTATCTGGATGCTGGTGAAGGGGAAGATGGAGCGAAAGTCAAGGTTTGCATTTGGACCGTTTCTGTGTCTGGGGATGTCAATTGCTGTCACGTTATAAAGGAATACTACTATTGTGGAAAATGAAGAGAGTTTACTGTGGAAATATTAATTCAAAGGACTTTTAACAGAAATAAGCAGTAGATTCTTGCATTCATCTCATATATCAGAGTATACTAAAAGTGTAGCAAAGACGAGATTAACTATACGCTGCATAATTAGTAAGGATAAAAATGAGAGGTCTGTTGCCTTTCGGAATGGGGAGAGATGCATATGATAGAAACAGGAATCGTACATGGAAGGTTTCAGGTATTCCATTTAAAACATATGGAGTATATACTGGCGGCCAAGATGCGGTGCAATAGATTATATATAGGGATTACGAATCCGGACAGTCTGCACACTAGGGATTCTATCCATGATATCAATCGTTCAGCAAGGTCAGCGAATCCGTTATCCTATTTTGAGCGTTATGAGATGATTCGCGGAGCCATGCAGGAATTCAAGATCCCGGAATCAGCGTATGATATCATTCCGTTTCCTATTAACTACCCGGAATATATCCAGCAATATGTGCCCAAAGACGGGACGCATTTTATGCGGATCTATGATGAATGGGATGAAGAGAAATACAAGATGCTGAAAAGCCTTGGGCTGGATGTGGAGATTCTCTTAAAGAAGCCATTGAAGGATAAAGGTATTACCGGTTCCTGGATTCGCAGTTGTATTGCGACAAATCAGGAGTGGGCGCATATGGTTCCAAAGAGCGTGTACCAGTATCTGACGGAGAATCATCTGGATGAGCGGATTGGTCGCCTGGAGAAGATGAGAATGGATGAAAAAGATATTAATCTGATAAAGAGCGAATAAGATAATCCGGCGAGGCATATTGACAGTAATCGGTATGTCTCACCGGATTTTTTTATATCTTATATCATAGGAAATTTTGTTCCCATGTGGGTATTACTGATAACAGGCATGGTGCATTAGCAAGGCGCACGTTTTACTAGTCTATGAATTTGACAGCGGTTCCATACGCCAGAATCTCAGCAGCCCCCTGCATGATAGCACTGGAGGCATAGCGGATATTTACAACTGCGTCGGCTCCCATAGCCGCCGCATCTTCAGCCATACGCTTTGTTGCAATTGCCCTTGCTTCATTCATCATCTCGGTGTAAGAAGTAAGTTCGCCGCCTACCAGTGTCTTGAAACTGTTCATGATGTCTTTCCCTAAATGAACGGACTGAATCATTGTTCCACGTACAAGTCCGATCATCTCGAATTTTCTTCCGGTAATGTAATCAGTATTTACTAATATCATAGAGAATCTCCTTTTCTGTCTTTTTCGTTATAGGTTCAATACGTCTTTAATTGTGTAGAATCCAGGTTCCTTATCTGCAAGATATGCTGCACAGTCACAGGCGCCCCTTGCGAAACATTCCCAGTTATAAGAGTGATGGGTAATCTCCAGGCGTTCGCCCATACCACCGAAGAATACGGTGTGGCTGCTTGGAATATTGCCGGCACGAAGAGAGTGATAGCCAATGGTTCCGGGTTCTCTCGGAGATGCTCCTTCACGTCCGTATACTGCGATATCTTTTAACTCTTTGCCAAGGGCATGAGCCATAATCTCACCCATCTCTTTTGAGGTACCGCTAGGTGCATCTTTCTTCCACTGGTCATGCATTTCCAGAATCTCAATGTCAATCTCATCCTTTAATGTAGTGGTTACTAGTTCCAGCAGTTTGTTCATAATATTGACAAGTTTGGAAGTGTTGGCAGCATAAAGCATAGGAATCTCTTGTGCGGCATCGGTGAATCTTTGCATCTCTTCAGGACTAAATCCTGTGGTTCCGCATACCAAAGCCTTTTTATGAGCAATGGCAAGATCCAGAACTTCCATTGCCATCTCTTTGGTAGAGAAGTCGATAATCACGTCGCAATTATCAATGACGCTCTCAAGATCATCCGTTACAGGCACGCCAAGTTCATATCCGGTCATCGCGATGGCGCCAAGATCTTTCCCGATATAATCGCGTCCTTTGGGACCGATACCGGCAACTAATTCCATATCCTTGCGAGATGCGGCAACTTGTGTGATTAATTTGCCCATCTTGCCCCTTGGACCTACAACAATTACTTTCATAATGTGAACTCCTTTCGCATACAATAATCTATCTTATGGTATATTGTACCACAGAATATAAGGAAAATGGGGGAAATCATTATCGTCAGGAATCGTACCGTCAGAAATCGTAACAGAAGCACAAAAGAAGCAGAAGGTGAATGACAAATGCTTTGTGAGATGTTACAATATAAAAATCAGAGAAAATAGTGCAGATAACGGAAAGGATACAATATTATGAAGAGAGTTCTGGTGGTACTGCCGGTACAGGAAAGACATAAAGAGAAACTGGAGAAAGCCGGAGAAGGATGTATATTTACATATTCACCGGTGAAGGAAGTAACAGAAGATATGATTGCCGAAGCAGAGATTATCATAGGGAATGCTCCAGCAGCAAAGATTGGGGCTTCGGATAGACTGGAACTCCTGCAGCTTAATTCTGCGGGAGCGGATCAGTATATTAAGCCGGGAATATTAAGTGATAAGACAATTCTGACGAATGCAACGGGTGCTTACAGTAAGGCGGTTGCGGAGCATATGTTTGCCATGATGTTCATGCTGCAGAAGAAACTGCATCTGTATCGTGATGCCCAGGCAAAAGCCCAGTGGACGGATGAAGGGACGGTTTGCTCCATTACGGATGCGACCGTATTGGTCGTTGGATTGGGAGATATCGGACTTCATTTTGCGCGTATGGCAAAGGCTTTGGGTGCTTATACGATTGGTGTTAAGCGTAGGATAAGTGAATGCCCGGAAGGTGTTGATGAGTTATACACAACAGATCAGTTGGACGAAGTGCTGCCAAGGGCTGATGTGATCGTATCATTCTTGCCTGGAACTAAGGCGACCTATCATATATATACGAAAGAACGTTTTGCGCTGATGAAGAAGAATGCCCTCTTCTTAAATGGCGGAAGAGGGAATGCGGTGGATGCGGATGTGTTATATGAAGTTCTCGGTGGGCATCAGATAGCGGCAGCAGGTATAGATGTGACCGAGCCAGAGCCACTGCCGTCGGAGCATCCGCTTTGGAGCCTTGCCAATGTGATGATAACACCGCATATCTCGGGACAGTATCATCTGCCAGAGACATTTGAGAGAGTAGTGGATATCTCTGCGGAGAATTTGTCTGCCTATCTGAATGACAGACCTCTAAGGAATATTGTTGATTTTACAACGGGCTATAAGAAATAACGGCTATCAGAAATAATACTTGCATTATCGGACATAATTCGCTAGAATATGTCTATCGGGGTATGGCTCAGTTTGGTTAGAGCGCACGGCTGGGGGCCGTGAGGTCGCAGGTTCGAATCCTGTTACCCCGATTAAAGAAAGCCTAACTCGATGGGAGTTAGGCTTCTTGTGCAGATAGAGGATGTATACATCTATGGATCTGTTTTATACTATTTCAAGAAAAATGTTTAGTTTTTTGAAAAATTATTGCTGGAATTATTATTGTATGTTAAAATAATAAATGAGACGTGGAGCAGAGTGATTATACAGCATATGGCTGTATTATTTCTCTGCTTTTTGTTTACGGAAAATATATAATGCTGTCAGATGGACAGAAAGATTAGGAGGTATGTTACATGTTACACGAAGTGAAATTTCAGTCATTTAATGAGCGGGATGAGGTGTATGGATGGATCTATGTACCGGCAGCAGAGCCGAAGGGAATTGTGCAGGTGATTCATGGATACGGGGAACACTCAAGAAGATATCTGCATATGATCGTGAAGTTCTTGGATGCCGGATTCATCGTTGCGGCAGATGACCATGTCGGACATGGCAAGACAGCGCTTGAGAATGATACCTGGGGCGATTGGGGCGATAAGGGCTGTCATACTATGATGGAGGATGAACATAAGTTAAAAGAACTGGTATGCGAGAAGTATCCGAATCTTCCGTATTTTATCTTTGGACACAGTATGGGATCTTTCATTGCCAGGGATTATATCAGCAAATATGGGGATGAACTTGCGGGAGTCACCTTGTGCGGGACATCTGGCGTATTCCCAGGACTGGAAGAGTCTGAGAAAGCACTGGAGCAGGCAATTGCAGACGGAAAAGGTAAGGAATCTGATCCTGCTTACACGGTTCAGTTGATGGGGTGGATGTGTGAGCGATGCGGAGAGATCAGCATTGGAAATGAATGGATCTGTGCTGATCCTTATGTGCAGAAAGACCATGCTTTGGATCCGTTCGATGCATTTACTAAGCCGACAACGAATCAGTCGCTGCTTTACTTTGTTCAGATGTTCCAGGTAATCACTGGTACAAATTGGGCGGAAAAAGTACCGACAGCGTTGCCGATTTATAATATTGGCGGAGACCAGGATCCGGTCGGACAGTATGGAAAAGGCGTGTATGAAGTTAGCAATTGGCTGTATGATACGGGTCACAAGGTGGAGACGAAGTTGTACTCCGGATATCGACATGAGATTCATAATTATAATAAGATTAAAGATGAAGTAGAGGCGGGCATCATTGCATTCATGAATAAGAATCTGTAAAAAGCAGAGAAATCCGCAGCCAGCAGAATTCAGACATTGCAATTTACATAGAAAGATACTATAATTTCTTTATATTTATTTTTTTACATTTAGAACAGGAATATAAAGAAAAGCAGAGGTATAGATTATGAAGAAAAGAGTTGTAGTTGCATTAGGACACCGCGCTTTAGGTACTACATTGCCAGAGCAGAAGGAAGCAGTAAAGAAGACAGCGAAGGTGATTGCAGATCTGATCGAGGCAGGATATCAGGTTGCCATTACTCATAGTAATGCACCGCAGGTCGGGATGATTCATACAGCGATGAATGAATTCGGCAAAGCACATCAGGATTATACCGCAGCGCCAATGTCTGTATGCTCTGCCATGAGTCAGGGATATGTCGGATATGACCTTCAGAATGGGATTCGTGAGGAACTTGTGAATCGTGGAATCTACAGGACGGTAAGTACGATCCTTACACAGGTAATCGTGGATCCATATGATGAAGCCTTCTATACGCCTACGAAGATTCTTGGACGTTATATGAATGTGGAAGAAGCGAATGAAGAGCGCAAGAAAGGTAATTATGTTGTGGAGGAGCCGGGAAAAGGCTATCGCCGTATTGTATCTGCTCCGAATCCGGTCAGCATTGTGGAGATTGATGCAATCAAAGCACTGCTGGATGCAGACCAGGTCGTAATTGCCTGTGGAGGCGGCGGAATTCCGGTATTGGAGCAGGATCACCGTCTGAAGGGTGCCAGCGCGGTCATTGAAAAGGATCTGACGGCCGGCAAGATGGCAGAAGATGTTGATGCAGATGAACTGATCATTCTCACCAGTGTTGAGAAAGTTAAGATTAATATGGGAAGACCGGATGAAGAAGAACTGGGCGAGATTAATCTGGAACAGGCAAAACAGTATATGGAAGAAGGACATTTTGGCGAATACAATATGCTGCCGAAGTTCAGCGCATCCGTATCCTTTATTGAGAAGAGAGAAGGAAGAAGCGCGCTGATCACATCTTTTGATAAGTTAAAAGATGCATTGAAAGGGAAGACCGGAACGATGATTCGATAGATATGTATATTCATTCGAGTATCCCGTAATGCATGCCTTCGGCTGGCGGGCTCTGCCCGATAATGTATATTTTGGCAGGATTGGGACATACTACTTGAAAAATGCAAGGAGGAATGACTCATGAAAGCAAAAGTAAATGATGGATGTATCTCTTGTGGAGCATGTGTGGCAACGTGCCCGGAGGTGTTTCGGTTTGACGATGATGGTATTGCAGAAGCCTATGCAGATGTAACGCCGGAGTATGAGAGTGCAGCGATTGAGGCAAGAGATGGCTGCCCGGTATCCGTAATTGATATTGATGAATAATGAGGCTGGGATAAACCAGAATGGAGAATTCCGCATATACTATGAATAAGTAGTATATGCGGAGTTTTTGCTGAAGGCGGTGTTGATATGCGGTTGTGTGAATTAGAGAATAAGGAAGTGATTAATGCCTGCGATTGCAGGAAATTGGGGTATGTGGTGGATCTGATTATTGATGAGTGCAAAGGGTGCATTGAGGCATTGGTGATTCCAAAGGCGGGGAAATTCTGTGGATTTTTTAGTGATGGATCAGAGTATGTGATTCCATTTAAATGTATCAAAAAGATCGGGTCAGATATCATCCTTGTGGAGATACATGAGGAGAAGAAATGAAAAGTAGTTTGACTTCTGCCGATTTAACAGATATACTGTATACAAGAAAAGAAGAAAGGAACAATACAAGATGAAGTGTCCATATTGTAACCAGCCAGATACCAGAGTTATTGATTCCAGACCTGCCGAGGATGGGAATTCTATCCGTCGCCGCCGCTCCTGTGACGTGTGTGGAAAACGTTTTACAACATATGAGAAGGTCGAGACGATTCCACTTATTATTATTAAAAAGGATAATAATCGCGAACAGTATGACAGGGGCAAGATTGAGAATGGAATTTTAAGTGCATGCTATAAGCGTCCGGTCTCAGCGGTGGATATCCAGCGTGTGATCGATAAGGTTGAGACGAGAATATTCAGCCTGGAAGCCAAAGAGATTCCGAGCAGCAGAATCGGCGAGATTGTTATGGAGGAATTGAAGAATCTTGACGAGGTTGCATATGTAAGATTCGCATCGGTATACAGAGAGTTTAAAGATGTGAACACTTTCATGGATGAACTGAAGAAGATATTGAAATAATAGATATAGAAGGTATTTACTAAGAGTATAATAAAGTGATAGAATAAAAGGGAGAAGCGATATTGAAAAGTTTGCTTCTTCCTTTTTAAATATTCGGGTAATTAGATTGGGTGAGAAGATATATGAGAACATACAAATTAACCATCTCTTATGATGGCAGCAGATATCAGGGCTGGCAGCGCCAGGCAACAACGGACAATACGATCCAGTTTATTCTGGAATGGAGCATTGGCAAATTAGTAGGCTACCGCGTGCAGGTGGATGGCTCGGGAAGAACGGATGCAGGTGTTCATGCCCGCGGACAGGTGGCCAGTGTAAAACTGTCCAAATTATACGATACGAAAGAATTAAAAGATTCATTGAACCGATATCTTCCGGAGGATATCCGGATTGTGAAAGTAGAACTTGTGAAGAATGGCTTTCATGCCCGCAAGAGTGCCAAGGGCAAGAAGTATGAATATTATATTGACTGCCGGGAGAAGCCGGATGTATTTTCACGAAGATATTGCTATCATTATCCGGAGAAACTGGATATTGAAGCCATGCGGGATGCGACGAAATACCTGATTGGACCTAAGAATTTCACTAGTTTTACAGACGACAGGGAGTGTAAAGATCCTGTCCGCAGGATTACCAATATCAAGATTGTGCGAAGCGGAGAGAAGGTTCGGATTACCTATTATGGGACAGGCTTCTTGTATCATATGGTTCGGATTCTGACGGGGACGCTTTTGGAGATTGGAACCGGCAAGCGGGATGCGTCTATGCTTCCGGTAGTAATCGCGGCAGAGGATAGGAGCCTCGCAGGATTCCTGGCTCCGGCGAGGGGATTGTTCTTGCGAAAAGTCTATTATTAAAAGATAGTATGTTATGGAAATATGAATAATGGAGGATCATAAATGAAGTTTATTTCATGGAATGTAAATGGAATCCGTGCATGTGTGCAGAAAGGATTTTTAGATTTTTTTAAAGAAGCAGATGCGGATATCTTCTGTATCCAGGAGTCGAAGATGCAGGAGGGACAGTTGGAACTTGATACTCCGGGATATCATCAATATTGGAATTATGCCAAGAGGAAGGGGTATTCAGGAACGGCGATATTTACGAAAGAAGAGCCTTTATCTGTGTACTATGGAATCGGAATAGAAGAACACGATCAGGAAGGCCGCGTGATTACATTGGAATTCGGGGACTATTATTTTGTCACGGTATATACGCCGAATTCCCAGAATGAACTGGCAAGGCTTCCTTACAGAATGCAGTGGGAAGAGGATTTCCTCGCATATCTGAAGAAGTTAGAGGAGAAAAAGCCTGTTATCTTCTGTGGCGACTTGAATGTAGCGCATAAGGAGATTGATCTTAAGAATCCGAAGACGAATCGTAAGAATGCCGGCTTCACAGACGAGGAGAGGGAGAAGTTTTCGACGCTTCTGGATGCAGGCTTTATTGATACCTTCCGGTATTTCTATCCGGATATGGAAGGAATCTATTCTTGGTGGTCTTACCGTTTCAGTGCAAGGGCTAAGAACGCAGGGTGGCGTATAGACTACTTCTGTGTATCGGAGGCATTAAAAGAGCGCTTGAAGGATGCGAAGATTCTGACGGATGTGATGGGATCAGATCATTGTCCAGTGGAATTGGATATCGAATTATAATCAGATAAAAGATGGATGGCGAGAAAATTGACAAGATATAATCTTGAATTCTTCTCGCCGTTTTTATTGCTTATCGTTTTAAAACTGAAAGAACTCCCTGATCTGTTCAAGGATAATTTCCATCAGTCGTGTTCTTGCTTCAACACTTGCCCATGCTATGTGTGGAGTGATGAAGAGTCTTCTGCTGTCTTTAAACTCAAGTAATGGACTATTTGGATTCATCGGTTCTTCCCGTAATACATCCAGTCCTGCTGCGGCTATCTCATGATGTTTTAACGCTTCTGCAAGGTCCTGTTCAACAACGATTGCGCCGCGTCCGAGATTAAGAAAGATACAAGAGTCCTTCATCTTCTGAAAAGCGGCTGCATCAATCAGATTCTCTGTATATTGGTTGAGTGGTGCATGAACGGAGATGATATCAGAGGATACCAGTAATGTATCCATATCCGTCTGATGATATCCATCTTGTGGAGCACTGCCGGACGGAGAAGTGTAGATTACTTTTGCACCGAAACACTCGGCGATAGATGCAATCCTTCTGCCGATATTGCCAAGACCGATAATTCCCCAGGTCTTGCCCTTTAATTCATAAAAATGTTCTTGAAAATGAGTAAATAAAGTATCGCCGGCATATCGCTCTTCTTTTACGTAATCATCATAGAACCGAAGTTTTTCCAATAGATAGAAAAGCATGGCAAAAGTATGCTGTGCGACGGATTCTGTGGAGTATCCGGCAACATTTCTCCAGGCAATATGGCGGCTGTCCAGATAGTCTTTCTCCAGATTATTCGTTCCGGTACCGGTTACGCAGACTAATTTTATGTTTTTTGCTTTGCCGATCGTTGTCTCGTTGATCTGCATTTTATTTGTTACGATTACGTCAGCGTCAGCGACCCTTTCCGGGATATCTTCCGAAGTGGAAAAAGGGTATTTGATTACTTTGCCTAATTGTTCATAGCCAGACAAGTCAATGTCCTCGCCGATAGTTTTCACATCCAGAAAAACAATCTTCATTATAATCCTCCGTTCAAATCCTCAATTCATAGATTGGCATGTTAAAACAAAAAAGCCCTGATTAACGGGCATGAAAAGAGCGGGTGATGGGAATCGAACCCACGTATCCAGCTTGGAAGGCTGGTGTTCTACCATTGAACTACACCCGCATAAAGTATCGGGGTGACAGGATTCGAACCTGCGACCTCCTGGTCCCAAACCAGGCGCTCTAGCCAAGCTGAGCCACACCCCGACCGGTATTCTGTTGGAGTCGTTCTTACGACCGAGGTATATGTTAGCACTTTTGGAGAGAAATATCAAGTGCTAATTTGAAAAATGTTAAAAAAATAGTAACAGTTCAGCCCGCGCCATTCGCAAAACGCATCTGCGATACTTCTCCGCTGCTACGCAGCTCTTTTTGCTCATAAAATGGCGCTCTGCTCATAAGCCGGATTGTGTGTTCATTCATGCAAGCATGATTCGCCCACAATCCGGCTTATGGCTGAACTGTTACAAAAAATACCAGAATATGAAAAAACAGGATTGATTTGCATGGAGAATTAAAGAATTCTTAAGTTGCCTCGCATATGGCGGTAGAGTATAATTAACAGCATGAAGTTGTATGAATGCATATTATAAATAGATGAAATAATTACCAAACGAGAGGATGAGTATAGATGAGTAACAATAGGAGGAGGAATTCCCGGCGCAAACAGCAGGTGCGCCGTCAGTTGCTATTGTTGGGAATGATTGTGATTCTTATCGTTAGTGCACTGGTTTGTTGTCATATACGAAGGAATAAAAAGGAGGCATTGGCAGGGGCTTCTAAGATAGAACAGCGAGATGAGACGAAAAAGGCTGTAGATAAGACTGAGTCGATTGAGACGGATGCACAGAGGGTTGAGCGGGTCAAAAAAGAGGTGCGGAGCAAGGGGTGTCCAACAAGCGTGATTGAATTATTGGATAAGAATGAAGAGACATTGGATTTTGTTGAAGATTATGAAGAAAAGAAGGATCTGCCGAGTGCGGATACGATTGGAGAAGATCTGGTAGAAGGTCAGATTCCTAAGTTATATCAGTGGGATGAGCGCTGGGGGTATGCCGGATATGGGACGAGTATTGTGGCTGTCAGCGGATGCGGACCTACATGTATGGCGATGGTTGCGGCAGGGCTTACCAACGATGCTTCGATTACTCCGGCGAAAGTAGCAGCATACGGGACCGAGCATCAGTATATAGATGAGAATAATGATACATACTGGAGATTCATGAATGAGGTAGGGGCTAACTGGAACTTGTCTTGTTATGATGGACAGTTGACGGAGGATCAGGTAAGAGCGGAACTGAATGCAGGACATCCGATTATCTGCAGTGTGGGTCCTGGTGATTTTACGCAGAACGGGCACTTTATTGTGCTGACAGGATATAAAGATGGCAGTGTTACGATCAATGATCCGTTTAGCAGGAAGAATAGCAGCCAGCCGTGGGTATATGATGAGATTGCAGATCAGATTAAGGCAATGTGGGTGTATTCGGTTCGATAAATCAAAGTGCATGAAGAAGGCGGTAGTTTCACATGGAATTACCGCCTTCTATTGATGAATGATGCTTATAGTTTTATAGCATTTTAACAGATAAAATTAGTCCATAATGATATTTAAGAGGATTCTTATATTCTCACGGTCTTTTTCTTTATCCTCTTCACTCAGAGAATCATAGGGAATCAGGTCTGTATGAATCCGCAGATTCTTGTCTTTGTTCTTTCCATTAGCCGGAACGCCATATGTCCAGTTATTCAGATAATGATAACGGCACCAGCGAATATGCTCCAGTTCTGCCAGCAGTTCCATCTGTGCGGAAGTAAGTTCGCTAAGCAACTTATTGTCAGAAGAGTGTTTATCAGCAGGGATTCCCCAGGTTTCCAACATCTGTAGGCGGATCTCATGGTAATCTGCGGAACTGATATTAGAGTAACGCGTGAAGGAATCCAGTTTCTTCCACTCTGCTTCTTTTGTTTTATCATCTTCCGGTACACCCATATAAATATGGCTATATCTAAGGTTGATTCGTTTGGCTCGCTCAAGAAGCGGCTCATCCAGGAGATTGGACAGGCGCAAAGCCTCGCGCCTCCATGGGAACAGCCGGATTCGTTCTTGTGCCTCCAGAAAATCTACGGAAGCATCCTCAGCCATAAATACATCGAATATTTTGACCGGTATGGTGAATAAGAGGTCTTTGAGCAATTCTGTCTGGGAGGCTTGGGTACAGAGGATGATTCGGTCAGAATCTCTCATCAGAGAAAGATTCTGATACCATTCCTCCTTGTGGAAATATACTTTATCACCGATGGAATCCATCTCTCTATGCATACAGGAGAAACCTTCGCTATCACCAAAGATATGGTATTCGATCAATTGATCTGGTGAGAACAGGTTATCCTGAAGTCCCCATAAGAGAAGTTCTTCACCTAATTTCCCGAATCCTAAGATCACAATCTTCAACTGATGGTCAGAATCACAGGACTGCTGATAGAGTCTTGCCTGTTTCCAGAAAAGGCGGGCGGCAGTTTCTTCCGGACAGAATAATTTCAAATCACCGCCGATTACAGTCTGTGCCTGTAGAGAAGAACATTCAAGGTAGACGGTTTTTCCGGTCAGGCGTGACTGGTTCGTGCGGTAGAATGAGAAGTTCTTGCTCTCATCATCCAGAAGAATGTATCGGTCCGCTTTCACGAAGGACTCTTTGCCTTTAATCCCTTTCCTGCCAAGTTCATTCAGAACATCTGCAGTCTGATCTGGTTCTCCGTATACCGCGATGCTGCCGCCGCGCAGGTATATGATCCAGTTATGCCATCTGGTGTGGAGTACAGAAACAGCGAAGATGATTCCGCTGGCTGTCATAAGCGGGGCAGTCCATCTGGCAATCTCTATATAGATATTGGCCGGGGTATCCCCGTAATTCAGGAAATACATGGCAACGCTGGAGAAAAGAGCATCCTGCAAGGGGATATGTTCCAGCCAGAAGAGACCATAAGTGCCAAGGATGAATGGCAGGATGAAAATGAATGTTTTTTTAATATTGATTCGATTGTTGGACATGGGTCACCTCGTTAAAATGATATATAAGATTATGCTACAATTACTTTTAATTGTAACAGATTAGAGAATTAATTGCCATCAGTTTGATAAATTACGGTGACATAGGATAAGGCAAATGATATAATATGGCGCAGGAAAGGAAATTGCTAAGATGGAATGGGAACAAAAGTTTGATAAAGATACATTAGAAAGAGGGAAGGCATCTTTTCAGAAGAAAAGAGTTGCGGATCTGAAGGAGACAAATGTTGGTTATGAAGGAGTCGTGTTAGGAAAAGAGCGGTTTGAAGTATCTATTCGGATTCGTGATGATCAACTGGGACGGATGCGGTGCAGTTGTCCGGTATCAAAAGTCGGAAGAAACTGTGAGCATATGGCGGCAGTGCTATACGCTATTGAGGAGCATAACAAGACGGAAGAAGAGAAATCAGCAGAAGCGATGCTTATGGAACAGTGGCTGAAGATGGATCAACTTCTCAGGCAGCAGGAGAAAGAGCGGCAGGCTGAGGAAAGACGACGTCTGGAGCAAGAAGCGCAAGAAATAAGAGCGGCAGAGTTGAAAAGCAGGCAGGAAGCGGAGCGTGCGGCAAAAGCGGCAGAGAAAGCGAAAGCCGCCGAGGAAGCCCGGCAACAAGAGCAGGAGAGAGAAGACCGCCGTCGTGCCCGAAAGGAACGAAAGGCAGAGATGGCAAGGAAAAAAGAGGAGCAGAAGAAGCGGGCAGAAGAGGTGAGCAGACAGGAGAACGAGAAACGTCTGGCTGAAGAAGCCAGACGTCAAAAGATTCGAGAGCAAAAGGAGGAAGAGGCTCGTCATAAAGCCGAAAAGAAACGAAAGGAACAAGAAGAAGCAAAAAGACTTGCCGATCGGAAACGAAGAGAAGAGGAAGAAGCGAGGCGTCTTGCCGAGCAGAAGCGTAAGCTGGAGGAGGAAAAATATCGTAAGAAGGAAAGCCGCAAGTTGGAATATACATTGCTGGGTAATCCGGGGGTCGAAGAGATGGAGGCAGAGGGCCCGGAAGATTATCGTAAGAGCATGGATGAATTGGAAAACTATAGTTTTTTCAATGGAACTCGTATTAAGAATTCAATGGTGATTCCGGCAGATGCCTTCCGCAGAGGAAAGAGACTCTATCAGGAAGGAACTATTAAGTTGGGAAGAATTGTATCCGGCTATGACAGTTATAATGGTGAACCGCTGGGACAGATTGAAGCAGTAGGGATATCCGAAAGTGAGGAATTTCCAATTCGTATGATATTCTCTTCCACAGAGATTAAAAATTCGGAGTGTGAATGTCCGCAGTGCAGACGTAGCTATTATACATGGAATTCCAGAAAGACAAACTGTCCTTATAAGGCAGGAGTATTGAGCGTTCTGGAGGAGTATCTGAATACACATAATTTTGAAGATGCAACGAATCAGAATGGTCAGATGATCATGAATTATTACGGGGAACAAAGGGCGAATCTGATAGCGGAGGATGTGAATGTTAAGAAAGAGAGTTTGCGATTGCAGCCAAGACTGACACGTAAGGATGGAGAATTATCCATATCTTTTAAAGTCGGAGATGGGAAAATGTTCGTTGTCAAAAAGTTGGATGATTTCTGTGAAAATGTCAGGAATTCAGCCACGGATACATACGGATCGAAGACGGAGATCAATCACAGCCTGGATAATTTTACCGAAGAGGGAAAAGCCTGGATACGGTTTGTCAGCCGGATCGTGCGTGAAGAAGAGGAGTTCCAACAGAGATTGTTGGAGTCAAGAGAGTATTATTATTATCGGAAAAAGGGAGTTGGAAGCACACTGCATTTGTTTGGATGGAGATTGGATGAGTTCTTTGACCGGATGGCAGAGGGAGATATCGAGTTCGAGGATAAGGATTGTGCCGAAAAGAAGAAAAGGGGAATCTTGTCTCATGCCATGCGTAATCCCCAAATATCCATGCGTATTATGCCAGAGCGGATAGAAGAAGATGAGGGATTCCATGGAGTGCGTGTAGAGGGAAGCCTGCCGGAATTATATTATGGAATGGATTCGGCTTATTTTATTGAAACTGACTGCCTCTGTCGGGTGGAGGAGGATTTTGTTAAGAAGATTGAACCTTTCGCTAATCTGGCAGTTGACGGTACGTTTTC
The DNA here is from genome assembly GCF_050313795.1 of Bariatricus sp. SGI.154. Lineage (NCBI taxonomy): Bacteria > Bacillati > Bacillota > Clostridia > Lachnospirales > Lachnospiraceae > Bariatricus > Bariatricus sp. SGI.154. The sequence goes on along the minus strand of NZ_JBNPMC010000023.1, from coordinate 36,391 downwards.
TTTTGTTGTAGGGCGAAAGCATATGGCAGAGTTCTACTACAGGATATTGCCGCAGTTAGAGGGTGTGGCAGATGTTATGGAGACAGATCCGGAAGTATTCAGAACCTATCTGCCGCCGGATGCACAGTTTACCTTTTATCTTGATGCCGAGGCGCAGAATGTTACCTGTCAGGTGAGTGCGAGATATGGTGATAAAGAAGTATCGGTATTGGAAGGTATTCGTATGCGTCACGAAGGAGAACTTGAGTCTTTTCGGGATGCTTCCAGGGAAGAAGAGATCTTGTATCAAGTTCTGCAATGGATACCGGTGATTGACTGGGAGAAAGAAGAACTGCATTGTGATGGGGATGAGGAACAGATATATCAGGTTATGGAGCATGGCACAGAGCGGCTGATGGAGTTGGGAGAAGTGCGGTGTACCAAGCGGTTTCTTAATCTTCATGCAATCAGGAGAGTGAAGCTATCGGTAGGAGTCTCTGTTTCTTCGGGGCTTTTGGATCTGGATATTCAGACTGAGGATGTTCCTGCAGATGAACTTCTGGATATCCTGAACAGTTATCGCAAGAAGAAGAGATATTATCGGCTGAAGAATGGATCTTTTGTGAATATGGAAGATTCGTCTCTTGCCATGCTTGCTGAGATGCTGGATGCCATGCATCTGAAGCCGAAGGAACTTCTGAAGGGACGGATGCATCTTCCGATGTATCGTACGCTGTATCTGGATAAGATGCTGGAAGAACATGAAGAGGTCTATAGCAACAGAGACAGCCGTTTCCGGGAAGTGGTGAAAGGTTTCAAGACTATTAAGGATGCAGATTATGAGGAACCGGCAAGCCTTTCAAAGATCATGCGCAAGTATCAGAAGAATGGATATAAGTGGCTGCGTACTCTGGAATCCTGGCAGTTTGGCGGAATTCTTGCGGATGACATGGGACTTGGCAAGACTTTGCAGGCGGTTGCGGTATTATTGGCGGCAAAAGAGGAGAGAAGAGAGGGACCTTCTCTTGTTGTGGCACCGGCATCTCTGGTATTCAACTGGGGAGAGGAATTCATAAGATTCTCACCGGAACTTAAAGTGTCTCTGATCGTGGGCAATCAGGAGGAACGTCAGGCTAAGATTGCGGTGTATCAGGATTATGATGTTCTAGTGACATCTTATGACCTTCTGAAGCGGGATATAGGATTTTATGAGGAGATACAATTCTACTATCAGATTATAGATGAAGCACAGTATATTAAGAATCATACCACGGCAGCGGCAAAGGCAGTAAAGGTAATACACAGCAGGATACGCTATGCTTTGACCGGCACACCAATCGAGAACAGGCTGAGTGAGTTATGGAGTATTTTCGACTACCTGATGCCCGGCTTTCTGTATGGTTATGATGTATTCAAACGAGAGATAGAGACTCCAATTGTAAAGAACAATGATGAAGTGGCAATGAACCGCCTTCAGAAAATGGTAAGCCCGTTCATTCTGCGAAGAGTGAAAGAGGATGTGTTGAAAGATCTGCCAGAGAAACTGGAAGAAGCACGCTATGTAAGGTTCGGAAGTGAGCAGCAGAAACTGTATGATGCACAGGTGTTGCATATGAAAGAAGATATTGCAAGGCAGGATGATGCGGAATTTAATAAGAATAAGATGCTGATTCTGGCAGAACTGACAAGGCTTCGGCAGATATGCTGCGATCCGTCACTTTGTTTCGATAACTACAAGGGTGAGACCGCCAAACTTGAGGCATGCCTCCAGTTGATTCAAAGCGCGGTTGATGGCGGTCACAGGATGCTTGTATTCTCGCAGTTTACTTCGATGCTGGAGATTCTTAAGAATAGGCTGGAGGAATCGGGAATCTCATACTATATGATTACAGGCAGTACTTCGAAAGAAAAAAGGTTGCAATTGGTGAAGGAGTTTAATGAGGGAAATGTGTCTGTATTCTTGATCTCATTAAAAGCAGGAGGCGTGGGCCTGAACCTTATCGGAGCCGATGTGGTGATCCACTATGATCCATGGTGGAATCAGGCGGTACAGAATCAGGCGACTGACCGCGCCCATCGTATCGGGCAGACGAAGAAGGTAACGGTCTACAAACTGATTGTTAAAGACACTATTGAAGAGAAAATACAAAAACTTCAAGAGACGAAAAAGAATCTGGCAGATCGGATCGTTGGCGGAGAGACGGCACAACTTGGCAGCCTTGGAAGAGAAGAGATATTGGAATTGTTGGGAGTGGAAGGATAGAGATCGTGAAGACAGAACTTAAAGGAGTAAAAGGAGAATAGTAATGGCGAAAATAAGGGAATCCAGATGGATAGGAATTGTGATAGCTATGCTGGGGATTCTGATGATGGGATATGGAATCTGTCGTGGCGAAGTGGATGTTGTGTTGGCAAAAGCAGTAAGAATATGTTTGGAGTGTATAGGAATTGGATAAGCAAAAGATGAAAATCAATGAATGGTCCCGTCATGGAATTCAGGCACTGTGGGCATTGCTGACGAACAGTTATCTGGCTGGATTCCTTCAGGGGAAGATTTACAAAGGAAATTTAAAGAAAATCTGCGTTCCCGGACTTAACTGCTATTCCTGCCCTGGGGCGGTCGGAGCCTGTCCGATTGGGGCGATACAGGCAGTTGTGGGTAGTTGGAATTTTAAAATGGCATATTATGTGATTGGCTTTCTGATCTTTATAGGAGCGATGATCGGACGAGTGGTATGTGGATTCTTGTGCCCATTCGGGCTGATTCAGGAGTTGCTGCATAAGATTCCATTTCCGAAGAAAATCAGGACTTTTTACGGGGATATATTATTAAGAAAGTTGAAATATGTGATCTTCGCGGTATTCGTGATCTTGCTTCCGCTGTTCGTTGTGGATATCATGGGGCAGGGAGCGCCGTATTTCTGCAAATTGATCTGTCCGGCAGGGATGCTGGAGGGGGGAATCCCGCTGGTTCTGATGAATCAGTCCCTGCAAAGTGCAGTAGGATGGCTGTATGCGTGGAAGGGTGTGCTGCTGATGATCACAATCATACTTTCGATGATCATCTATCGTCCGTTTTGTAAATATATCTGCCCGCTGGGGGCGCTGTATTCTGTTTTTAATCCGATCTCGATTTTCAGATATCGGGTAGATGATGAGAAGTGTGTGCATTGTGGAAAGTGTGCGCAGACGTGTCAGATGCAGGTGAATCCGGTGGAGAATGCGAACCATCCGGAGTGTATCCGGTGTGGAAGGTGTAAGAAGGCTTGCCCGGTGGGAGCGATTAGTTGTGGGATGAGAAATAGGTAAGTTTATTAATTTTTAGGAAGGTAGATTGGACAGCGAGTAGAGAAAAACCATAGTTGATAGTGAGTTTTAAGTTTAGTGAAACTAGGACTTTAGAGGTTTCACTAAATTTTTATAATCTTTTTGGCACTCACCACTTGACAGTGCTAACAAAAAGCGTTAATGTTATATTGCAAATAGAACAAATCACTAATTTAAGATAACGTTATACGAGGAGGTTGTCACTATGAATATAAATAAATTTACGCAAAAATCCTTACAAGCAGTCCAGAACTGTGAGCGCGTGGCATTAGAGTACGGCAACCAGGAGATTGAGCAGGAGCATCTGCTCTATGCATTGCTCACACAGGACGACAGTCTGATTCTCAAACTCTTGGAGAAGATGGGAATCGATAAGAACAATATCATTAACCGCACAGAAGAAGCATTAAGGAAGCGTACCAAAGTTCAGGGCGGTCAGCAATATGTCGGTCAGGACTTAAACAAAGCCCTGATTCATGCGGAAGATGAAGCAAAGCAGATGGGAGATGAATATGTATCTGTTGAGCATCTCTTTTTGTCGCTGATAAAATATCCGAATAAAGAGATGAAGTCCCTTTTCCGGGAAATGGGTATCAAGAGGGATGAGTTCCTGCGGGCATTGTCCACTGTTAGGGGAAACCAGCGTGTAACCAGCGATAATCCGGAAGATACCTACGATACGCTGAACAAGTACGGCTCAGATCTTGTAGAACGTGCAAGAGAGCAAAAACTAGATCCTGTGATCGGACGTGACTCCGAGATACGTAATGTAATTCGTATCCTTTCCAGAAAAACGAAGAACAATCCGGTATTGATCGGTGAACCTGGTGTTGGTAAGACTGCAGTTGTCGAGGGACTGGCACAACGAATCGTCCGTGGCGATGTACCGGAGGGCTTGAAAGATAAGACAATCTTTTCCCTGGATATGGGAGCGCTTGTGGCAGGTGCCAAGTATCGTGGAGAATTCGAAGAGCGTCTGAAGGCAGTGCTGGAAGAAGTGAAGAACAGTGACGGCAAGATTATTCTTTTCATCGATGAACTTCATACGATCGTAGGTGCCGGTAAGACGGACGGTGCTATGGATGCGGGCAATATGTTGAAACCGATGCTTGCCAGAGGAGAACTTCACTGTATCGGTGCGACAACTTTAGATGAGTACCGTCAGTATATTGAAAAGGATGCGGCTTTGGAGCGTCGTTTCCAGCCGGTAATGGTAGATGAGCCGACGGTTGAAGATGCAATTTCTATTCTTCGAGGCCTGAAAGAGCGTTATGAAGTGTTCCACGGCGTTAAGATTACAGACGGTGCGCTGGTTGCGGCAGCGACACTTTCTGATCGTTATATCTCAGACAGATTCCTGCCAGATAAGGCGATTGACCTTGTTGATGAGGCTTGTGCCTTGATTAAGACGGAACTGGATTCCATGCCGACAGAATTGGATGAATTGCAGCGTAAGATTATGCAGTTTGAGATTGAAGAGGCGGCGCTTAAGAAAGAAGAAGACCGCTTAAGTAAAGAAAGGTTAGAGCATCTGCAGCAGGAATTAGCGGAACTTCGGGAAGAATTCGCCGGAAAGAAAGCCCAGTGGGATAATGAGAAAGTAGGAGTAGAGCGCGTTCAGAAGATTCGTGAAGAGATTGAACAGGTGAACAAAGCCATTGAGAAAGCGCAGCATTCCTATGATCTTGAGAAGGCGGCAGAACTTCAGTATGGAAGACTCCCGCAATTGCAGAAGCAATTGGAAGCAGAAGAAGCGAAGGTGAAAGATGAAGACCTGTCTCTGGTACATGAGAGTGTGACAGATGAGGAGATTGGAAAGATCGTATCCCGATGGACAGGAATCCCGGTAGCGAAGTTAAATGAGAGCGAAAGAAGCAAGACACTGCATCTGGCAGATGAACTCCATAAGCGTGTGATCGGTCAGGATGAAGGTGTAGAACTGGTGACAGAAGCGATCATCCGTTCCAAAGCCGGAATCAAAGACCCGACAAAGCCAATTGGATCATTCCTGTTCCTTGGACCGACAGGTGTTGGTAAGACAGAACTTGCGAAAGCGCTTGCTGAGAGTCTATTTGATGATGAGGGCAACATGGTGCGAATTGATATGAGCGAGTACATGGAGAAATACTCCGTGTCCAGACTGATCGGAGCGCCTCCGGGATATGTAGGATATGATGAAGGCGGTCAGTTGACAGAGGCTGTTCGTAGGAAACCATATTCCGTTGTACTGTTTGACGAGGTCGAGAAAGCGCATCCGGATGTATTCAACGTACTTTTGCAGGTATTGGATGATGGACGGATTACGGACTCTCAGGGACGTACCGTAGACTTTAAGAATACGATTCTGATCATGACATCTAATATCGGTTCATCCTATCTTCTGGATGGAATCGATGAGCAGGGCAATATCAGTGAGGCAAGCCAGCAGGCGGTTATGAATGACTTAAGAGCACATTTTAGACCGGAGTTTCTGAACCGTCTGGATGAGATGATTCTCTTTAAGCCATTGACGAAAGAAAATATTTATGACATTATTGATTTATTAGTAGCAGATGTTAACAAACGTCTGACAGACAGAGAGATTCAGATTGCACTGACAGATGCCGCCAAGAATTATGTAGTAGAAGGCGGATATGATCCGACTTACGGAGCAAGACCACTGAAGCGTTACTTGCAGAAGAATGTGGAAACACTTGCGGCAAGATTAATGCTTCAGGGAGATATCGGTGCAGGCGAAACGATTGTGATAGACGTAGTAGATGGTAGATTAATGGCAAGGAGTTAAGCCCGAAGTGTCAGTAATATTTCATATTGATGTGAATTCCGCTTATCTTAGCTGGACAGCGGTGGAACAATTGAAGAACGGAGCAAAGACAGACTTAAGAACCATTCCGTCTATTATTGGCGGAGATCAGAAGTCCCGGCACGGAGTGGTGCTGGCAAAGTCTATCCCTGCCAAGAGATATGGCATTCGTACAGGAGAACCTGTTGCGAATGCCATTCGTAAATGCCCGAATCTCGTAATGCAGTCGCCAGATCACAGGATGTACCGGCAATACAGCGACAAACTGATGGAGTTCCTGAAAAGTTACACTCATAAGATTGAGCAGGTCAGTGTCGATGAATGTTATATGGATTTTACCGAGATTGCAGGAAGATATACTTCTTCGGTAGAAGGTGCGATGGAGATTAAGAACGAGGTGTATCGAAGATTCGGATTCACAGTGAATGTTGGAATCTCCAGTAATAAATTGTTAGCGAAGATGGCATCGGATTTTGAAAAGCCAAACAAAGTCCATACCCTGTTCCCGGAAGAGATAGAGGTGAAAATGTGGCCGCTTCCGGTGTCAGAACTCTATATGGCAGGTCGTTCCAGTGCGGAGACTTTGCAGAAATTAGAGATCCTTACCATAGGTGATCTGGCACAGGCAGACCCGAAGATCTTAGAATTACATCTGAAAAGCCATGGGAGAAAACTCTGGGAATTCGCCAATGGTGTCGGCAGTGCTGTGGTGGAGGCAGAACCTGCGGAAGCGAAAGGAATCGGGAACTCTACAACACTTTCGCAAGATGCTGTCACGGAAGAAGAAGCAGGAAAAGTGCTGAAAGAACTTGCGGCAAGTGTGGGGAGAAGACTTCGAAAAGCCGGACAGAAGGCAGGAATGCTGAGTGTGGAGATAAAGTATTATACTTTCGACAGTGTGTCGCACCAGAAGCAGATAGCGAAGCCAATGAATCAGGATGAAGGGATCTATAAAGAAGCGATGACTCTTTTCCGGGAATTGTGGGACGGAACACCGATCAGACTGTTGGGAATCCGAAGTTCCAAATTGGTGGAAGAGAGCGAGCCGGAGCAGTTGAGCCTCTTTGATATGCAATTCCAGCCTGATCCGAAGAAGGAGAAAAGGGATAAGATTAACAAAGCATTGGAAGGGGTTCGGCATAAGTACGGAGAGGATATTGTGACAAAAGGTTCTAAGAAGACTTATTGACAAAATAAAGTTTTATGGATATACTAATAATCAGAAGAGCAGTTGCGAATTATATTTTTATAGTTTGCGGCGGCTCTTTTTTTGTAAGACTAAAATTAGGGGAAAATATTTGTCTTACAAAGATTCTTTATACATTATCGGGCAGAGCCCGCCAGCCAAAGGCATGAATTACGGGATGCTCGAATGAGTATAACATAATTTTACTTTTTACAAATGAAAGTTGACGATTAGGAGGTTTTTGTGATGAAAAATGTAAAATGGAAAGAATTGGGGATTGATGTTCTGATTGATATTGTGGCAGGAATGCTGATTGCTGTCGGAATCTATAATTTTGCGTTGAATGCGAATTTCCCTGTGGCTGGTTTTTCGGGTATTGCGATTATTCTGTATCATTTGTTTCGTATTCCTGTGGGAATTGGGACGATTGTACTGAATATTCCGGTTGCTATTTTTTGTTATAAGTTTTTGGGAAGAACATTTTTCTTGAAATCAGTGAAAACAATGATTATATCCTCGCTGTTAACGGACTATGTGGCTCCGCTTCTTCCGGTATATACTGGGGACCGTTTGCTTGCTGCTATCTGTATGGGTGTTCTGTGTGGAGTTGGATATGCTATGATATTTATGCGGGGATCTTCTACAGGTGGCCAGGATTTTATCAGTATGTCTATTAAGAAAGTAAAACCACATTTTACATTGGGAATTATTAATTTTGTGATAGACTTTGTTACGATTGTGTTGGGAGCCCTTCTTGTATTTAAAGATGTCGATGGAATGCTGTATGGTATTATTGTTACTTATCTGCTTGCAGCTGTGATGGACCGAATCATGTATGGTATCGATGAAGGTAAGATGACGCTGATTGTAACCGAGCATGGAGATAAGATTGCAGAGCGGATTGACGAATATTCTGGCAGAGGATCGACAATTCTGCAGGGAATCGGCAGTTATTCAAAGCGGAAAAAAGATGTCGTAATGTGTGCATGCAATAACAAGCAAATGTATACGATTAAAAAGATGGCACGTCAGATTGATCCAAAGTCATTTACGATTATTATGGAATCTAATGAGGTTGTGGGAGAAGGGTTTAAGGAAGATGTGCAGTGATTAGGATGGGGTGATTGGCTGCCGCCATGGAAGACGGTTGGTGAAGTGGCTGCGAGGTTCCGCTCTACCTCAGCTAACGCAGGAATTCCTAAACTTGCGGGATAGTCGCAGAATGCTGCTCCCATCCCGCAAACCAAGGACTTCCGCGTGGATCTTCGGAACGCTCCACTTAACCTTCGCCACTCCACCAACCGTCTTCCACGGCTGCGTCAATTACTGGCAGCGTGGGGCGGGAGTGAGAGTAGAAGGATATTGGTGGGGTAACATGTTATTTTGCGTACAATCTTACAATTTCTAGTGCTACTTCTACAGCTTTATCCATACCTTCAACCGTAATATGTTCATATGGTCCATGATAAGCGTGGCCGCCGGTTCCGAGGTTCGGGCAAGGCAAGCCCTTGAAACTTAACTGGCATCCATCGGTGCCGCCGCGGATCGGAAGAACCAGTGGTGTTACGCCGGCATTCTCGCATGCGGTTTTGGCATTGTCGATCAGATGCATGCATCCGGCGATAATCTCTGCCATGTTCTGATACTGCTCGGTGAGAGTAAGTGTCACTGTTCCTTCTCCCCATTTGGCATTCATATTTTTCTCAATCAGTCTCAGAGTATCTTTTCTGGCTTCAAAGTAATCTTTGTTGTGGTCTCTTACAATATAGTTCAACTGAGCTTCGCCGCATTCGCCGGACATGCTCATGAGATGATAGAAGCCTTCATAACCTTCTGTGCCGCGTGGAGTCTCCATGCCAGGCAGAAGAGAGTTGATCTCCATAGCTACCAGGCTGGCATTGATCATCGTGTCTTTTCCGGAACCTGGATGTACATTGAAGCCTTTGACATCGAATCTTGCTTTGCAAGCGTTGAAGTTCTCATACTGAATCTCGCCTTCTGTGTCACCATCCAGCGTATAAGCATAATCAGCGCCGAATTCTTCTACGTTAAAATGATCCGGACCAAGTCCAATCTCTTCATCCGGTGTGAATGCAACACAAAGCGGACCATGAGGAATCTTCTCTTCCTGAATCTTCTCAATCATCGTAAGGATCTCGGCGATTCCAGCCTTATCATCAGCACCCAGAATCGTAGTTCCATCGCTGGTGATCAGTGTACGGCCTTTCAGACCTTTTAGATGTCCAAAAGTCTCAGGGCTTAAGGACAGCCCGCTATCTCCAAGTGCAAGTTCTTCTCCGTCATAATTCTCTGTAAGGATTGGCTTAATGTCATGGTCACAGAAGTCAGCAACCGTGTCCATATGAGCGATAAATCCGATTGCAGGCTTAGTTTCCAGTCCTTCGGTGGCTGGTAGTTTGCCATATAGATAACAGTGCTCATCGAGATGCACATCAGATAATCCCAGTTGTTTCATTTCTTGCTCCAGAATTCTTGCAAGATCAAACTGACATTCCGAAGACGGAACCGTCCCACTATTCTCATCACTAGGTGTCCTCACCACAACATACTCCAATAATCTTTCATACGCTCTTTTCATCGTAATAGTCCCCCTTTTCTAATGTATAGCGCATTATTTCTTAGATTATAACATAAGAAATCCTTTGCTGCATCTATAAAAAATGTTATACTGTACAATAAACAAATATCCAGGAGGCAATAGACCATGAGATTAACCCAGTTGTTAGAACGTTTACAATATGAAGTCATCCAGGGAAGTGACGAGATAGAGATTACCGAATTGATCAATGATTCCCGGAAAGTAACTGAAGGAAGCGTATTCGTCTGCATCAGCGGAGCCGTATCAGATGGACATGTATATGTACAGGATGTGGCATCCAAGGGCGCAGCAGCAGTGATTGTACAAAAAGAGGTGGAAGCACCGGAAGGCTTAACCGTGATCCGTGTAGAAGATACCCGTTATGCATTGGCTCTGATGTCAGCAGCATATTTCGGATATCCGGCTGAGAAATTAAAAGTAATTGGAATTACCGGAACGAAGGGAAAGACTACTACCACCTACATGGTGAAATCTATTCTGGAAGGCGTCGGTCATAAAGTAGGATTGATCGGTACGATTGAAGCACTGATCGGAGACAAGAGCATCCCGGCGAATAATACGACTCCGGAATCTTACACGATTCACAAGTATTTTGCAGAAATGTTAGAAGCAGGATGCGACAGCGTTGTAATGGAGGTGTCTTCACAGGGCTTGATGCTTCACCGTACTGCCGGTATCATGTTTGAGATCGGTATCTTCACGAATCTTGGCGAGGATCACATCGGACCGAATGAGCATAAAGACTTTGATGATTATAAGCGCTGCAAGGGAATCCTCTTCACACAGTGTAGACTTGGCATTGCCAATGTGGATGATCAGTGGTATGAAGATGTATTCAGGAATGCGACCTGCAGGGTTGAGACATTTGGCTTTTCTGAAAAGGCAGACCTGCGTGCAACAGATATCCAGCATATTACAAGACCGGGATACCTGGGGGTAAAATACCATGTGAATGGTCTGATGGATTTTGACGTGGAGATCAATATTCCGGGAGATTTTAGCGTATATAATTCACTGACAGCCATTGCGGTATGCAGACATTTCGACGTACCAATTGAAAATATTAAGAAAGCATTGAAAGTAGCGAAAGTAAGGGGGCGTATTGAGATGGTGAAAGTCTCCGATCATTTCACCATGATGATAGATTATGCGCATAATGCCATGAGTCTGGAAAGTCTTCTGCATACGCTTAGAGATTATAATCCGGAGAGGATTGTGACCATTTTCGGCTGTGGTGGTAATCGCTCCAAGACCCGCCGGTATGAGATGGGAGAAGTATCAGGGAATATGTCTGATTTCACCATTATTACATCGGATAATCCGCGCTTTGAAGAGCCGGAGGCAATCATTGCTGATATTGTTGTAGGAATAGAGAAGACGGATGGAAAGTATATTGCCATCTGTGACAGAAAAGAAGCCATTCGATATGCCATCGAGCATGGACAGCCGGGAGATGTCATTATCCTGGCAGGAAAGGGACACGAGACCTATCAGGAGATTAAGGGTGTGAAATATGATATGGATGACCGTGTTCTGATTAAAGAAGTATTAGAGGAGTTACATGTACGTTGATATTATTATAGACATCACACATGAAAAACTGGATAAAGTATTCCAATATAGCATCCCCTCTTCTTTGGAGGGGATGCTTAAGATTGGAACGGAGGTTGTCGTGCCGTTCGGAAGAGGCAACAAGGAGACGAAGGGATACGTGATCGGCTTCTCCAAGAAAGCGAACTATGACGAGACAAAGATAAAGGAGGTCATAGGAGTTGCGCGGGGAAGCGTTGCAATCGAGGCGAAACTGGTAGCCTTGGCGGCATGGATGAAGGAGTATTATGGCGGAACAATGATCCAAGCGCTGAAGACGGTGATTCCGATTAAGAAGGAGGAGCGTGTCAGGGAGAAACGGCGCCTTCGCCTTCTGTTAGAGGAAGAGGAAGGAAAAAAACAACTGGATATCTATCTCCACAAGAATCAAAAGGCGAGAGCAAGGCTTCTGGCAGCAATGTTAGATCAGCCGGAGCAGGATTATGATTTCCTTACGAAGAAATTAAATATTACGAGAGCCGTTGTGAGATCCTTAGAGGAGCAGAAAGTGCTGGCGCTGGAATCTGAGAAGGTATTCCGCAATCCAATTAAGCATAAGAACTGTGCAAGAGAGGCGGTATGTTTTAATGATGAGCAGCAGCAGGCAATTGATACATTCTGGGAGGATTACAGCCGGGGAATTCGGGGAACCTATCTTGTGTATGGTGTCACAGGAAGCGGTAAGACAGAGGTCTATATGGAGATGATCGGGCGTGTTCTCAAGGAAGGAAAGCAGGCAATTGTGCTGATTCCGGAGATTGCCCTGACCTATCAGACGGTCATGCGGTTCTATGGGAGATTCGGTGACCGGGTATCCATCTTGAATTCCAGAATGTCTCAGGGAGAGCGTTACGATCAGATGGAGCGGGTGAAAGCAGGAGAAGTGGATGTTATGATCGGTCCGAGATCTGCACTATTCACTCCATTTTCGAACTTGGGTCTGATTGTCATCGATGAGGAACATGAGACGACTTACAAGAGCGAGCAGGTGCCAAGATATCATGCCAGAGAGACGGCACTCAAGCGTGCCGAGATGGAAGGCGCGAGTGTGATTCTTGGTTCGGCCACACCGTCTCTGGAATCATTCTATGCATGTCGAAGTGGGCGTTTCCGGATATTGGAATTGAAACAGAGGGCAAGCAGGCAGGAACTGCCTCAAGTATATGTGGAAGATATGCGAAAAGAATTAAAATCAGGGAATCGTTCAATCTTGAGTGACCATCTGAAGGAATTGATGGAGATACGCCTTGCAAAGAAGGAGCAGATGATGTTATTCTTGAACCGCAGGGGCTATGCAGGGTTTGTTTCTTGCAGAGCCTGCGGATATGTAGTAAAATGTCCTCACTGTGATGTGTCGCTTTCGGCCCATCGAAATGGGAAACTGGTATGCCACTACTGTGGGTATGAGGAATCACAGATTCATATCTGTCCATCCTGCGGTTCGAATTACATCGGCGGCTTCAAAGCCGGTACTCAGCAGGTAGAGGAGATGGTGAAGCGACAGTTCCCACAGGCACGGGTGCTGCGGATGGATATGGATACTACCAAGTCTAAGGATGGGCACGAGAAGATCCTCGAAGCATTTGCAAATGAAGAGGCGGATATTCTGATTGGCACGCAGATGATTGTAAAGGGACATGATTTCCCGAATGTGACGCTGGTTGGGATTCTGGCGGCAGATATGTCCTTGTATTCCAATGATTATCGGGCAGGAGAGCGTACTTTCCAACTGCTTACTCAGGCGGCAGGACGTGCAGGGCGTGGCAAGAGTAAGGGAGAAGTAGTGATACAGACATATAGCCCGGAGCATTATAGTATTGAGAGGGCGGCAGCCCAGGATTATGAAGGTTTCTATGAAGCGGAGATGAATTATCGGGAGTTGATGGGATATCCTCCGGTAGAGCAGCTTCTGGCAGTATTGATGATGGGACCGGATGAGCAGGTGCTTGAGACAGCGGCAAAGTATCTGAAGGAATTCGCTCTGAGAGTAGATAAGAACCGAAAATTGCAGATCATAGGTCCGGCAAGTCCCTATGTGGCGAAGGTCAGCGATGTATACCGCCGGGTGCTGTATCTGAAAGGAGAAGACTATAGGATTCTGATAGAGATGAAGAACCGAATGGAGCAGTATATAGAGATTAATAGTGGATTTCAGTCATTGCGGATTCAATTTGACTTTAATCCGATGAATGTATTTTAAGAGAGGAGAGAAAGGATTATGGCAATAAGAACGATTAGAGAACTTGGAGATGAGGTTCTGACGAAACCGTGTAAGGAAGTAACGAAATTAACGTTGAGAACGAAGATTTTGATTAACGATATGCTGGATACGATGTATGAGGCGATGGGAGTTGGACTTGCAGCACCGCAGGTGGGAATTCTTAAGAGAATCGTGGTGATTGATATAGGGGATGGACCAATCGTGCTGATCAATCCTGAGATCATTGATACAGACGGAGAGCAGACTGGGGAAGAAGGCTGCCTGAGTGTTCCGGGCAAAGCAGGAGTGGTAACCAGACCGAATTATGTGAAGGTCAGAGCCTTGAATGAAGAGATGGAAGAGATTGAACTGGAAGGAGAAGGATTGCTTGCGAGAGCATTCTGTCATGAGATCGATCATTTGGACGGGAAGATGTATGTGGAACTGGCAGAAGGCGGGATTCACGATGTGACTTACGAGGAGGAAGAATAGATGAAGGTTATATTCATGGGAACGCCGGATTTCTCTGTGGGAACGTTGGAAGCGTTGATCGAGGCAGGGCATGAGGTGGTGCTTGTGGTTACTCAGCCGGATAAACCGAAGGGCAGAGGTGGCAAGATGCAGTATACGCCGGTAAAAGAAGTGGCGCTTGCGCATGGAATCCCGGTATTCCAGCCAAAGAAGGTAAGAAATCCGGAATGTATCGAAGAACTGAGAAAATATCAGGCTGACATTATGGTAGTCATTGCATTTGGTCAACTCCTGCCAAAAGAGATTCTTGAGATGACTCCATACGGATGTGTGAATGTTCACGCATCACTACTCCCCAAATATCGAGGAGCGGCACCGATCCAGTGGGCGGTCATAGACGGTGAGGGAATATCAGGCGTAACCACTATGCAGATGGACGAAGGGCTGGACACTGGTGATATGATCCTGAAGACAGAGGTTGTACTGGATGAAAAAGAGACCGGTGGAAGCCTTCATGATAAACTGGCAGCAGCAGGTGCCAAATTATGTGTGCGTACGCTGAAAGCCCTGGAGGATAAGACCGCCACATGGGAAAAACAGGGAGAAAGCCCGACAAAATATGCCAGGATGTTAGACAAAAGCCTTGGAAATATTGACTGGAGCAAAGATGCGGTATCCATCGAGCGCTTAATCAGGGGCTTAAATCCGTGGCCTAGCGCATATACAAATTGGAATGGCAAGGTAATGAAAATCTGGGAGGCAGAAATATCAGAAACACAGACCGAGGCTGCCCCAGGAACTATTGTAACTGTAGAAAAAGATGGATTCTGTGTACAGACAGGAAAGGGACTTCTAAAAGTACTGTCACTACAGATTCCAGGCAAGAAGCGAATGGAAGCAGATGCGTTCCTGCGCGGATATCAGATTGAAGAAGGAACAGTATTATCCACCGGTATCTGAGGAATTCATTAATAATTGTTAAATTTATATGAAAAACAGGTATTCCACCTGTTTTTCGTATATAATATCCGTATGACAATGAGTCGTGCGAAAATAGGCAGTGATAATTAAGGCAGCTTGCAGCCTTAATTATAAGTGAATATTTTCATAGGGCGAAGCCCGCGACCCCAGGGACTGAAAGTTCCTGGGGTCAGCACGACGGAGTTCCCAGCAGAAACAAGCAGTGATAATTAAGGCAGCTTGCAGAATTAATTATCAGTGAATATTTTCATAGGGAACCCTAATTATTAAAACAGGAGGCATCTCATATGTTTTTTCCAATGTATTTTGATCCGACATATATACTGGTTCTGATAGGCGTAGTGATCTGCTTGCTTGCCTCATCCAAGATGAATTCGACTTTTAACCGATATTCCCGTGTCCGCAATCATTCTGGCATCACGGGGAGAGAAGCGGCAGAACAGATATTAAGGCGTGCAGGAATCTATGATGTAAGAGTAGAACACGTATCCGGTAATCTGACGGATCATTATGATCCAAGATCGAAGGTATTAAGATTATCCGATGCGACCTATCATTCGACATCTGTTGCGGCATTGGGCGTGGCAGCCCATGAGTGCGGACATGCAATGCAGCATGCTACCGGTTATGCACCGCTTCAGATCAGAGGGGCATTGGTTCCGGTTGCTAATTTTGGCAGTGCGATTGCGTGGCCATTGATATTAATCGGACTCTTCTTTGGAGGTCAGTCTTCAGTAATGTTATTGAATCTGGGCATCTTGGCGTTTTCGATGGCAGTTCTGTTCCAGATTGTAACCCTGCCTGTTGAATTTAATGCTTCTAACCGTGCAATCCGTATCCTGGGAAGCAGCGGCATGCTATATGAAGATGAAGTGAATGCTACGAAGAAGGTTCTGACAGCGGCCGCCCTTACTTATGTGGCAAGTGCAGCGTCAGCGATACTGCAATTGCTTCGTATTTTGATTCTGACAGGGTATCGCAGAAACGACGAATAGTAGAGGGAGAGAGTTATGGCAGCATCTATAAGCGGGCGTGAACTTGTGCTGGAAATACTGCTTCAGATTACAAGAGATGGGGAGTACAGCCATATTGCACTTAAGAATGTTCTGGATCAATATCAATATCTGGATAAGAAAGAGCGTGCGTTTATCACGAGAGTGGTAGATGGCACGCTTGAACGCATGATAGAGATTGACTATATCATCAATCAATTTTCCAAAGTAAAAGTGAATAAGATGAAACCTGTGATCCGCACCATCCTAAGAAGTGCGGTATATCAGTTAAAATATATGGATAGCGTACCGGATTCTGCGATATGCAATGAGGCGGTAAAACTTGCCGCAAAGCGCGGATTTACGAATCTAAAAGGGTTCGTTAATGGCGTGTTGCGTAATATTAGCAGGAATCTTGCGGATGTTACATATCCTTCAGAAGAACAGTCTGTCTACAGCCTTTCTGTTAGGTATTCTATTCCGGAGTGGATTCTGAACCAGTGGCTTGCAGTGTATGACAAGGCTACAGTATGTGCGATGGCAGAAGAATTCCTAAAAGAGAAACTGCTTACGGTTCGGTGCAACTTGGAAAAGATTGGGAAAGAAGAATTAATGCAGATGTTGGAGGATGAAGGAGTTACCGTAGAGGAAGTTCCGGACCTCCCTTATGCATTGTATTTGTCAGGTTTTGATTATCTGGCGGGACTTATGAGCTTTCGGAAGGGTTATTACCAGGTGCAGGATATCAGTTCTATGCAGGTTGCTGAGTGGGCAGCTGCAAAAGAGGGGGATTATATTATCGATGTATGCGCTGCGCCGGGAGGTAAAGCGATTCATATAGCAGAGACTCTGAAAGGAACCGGATATGTTGAGGCAAGGGACCTGACGGACTATAAGGTGGGCTTGATCCTGGAGAATATTATAAGAAGTGGTCTTATGAATATAGAAGCGGTACGGCAGGATGCTACTGTGATGGATGAGAAGTCCAGAGGTAAAGCGGATATCGTGATTGCAGATCTCCCGTGCTCCGGTCTTGGAGTACTGGGGAAAAAGCCGGATCTTAAGTATAAGATGACGGAGAAGATGCAGAAAGAGTTAGTGATGCTTCAGCGTCAGATATTGTCCACAGTGCAGGCGTATGTTAAGCCGGGCGGCAGGCTTCTCTATAGCACTTGCACGATCCATCAGGGAGAGAACGAAGAGAATGCCAAGTGGTTCTTGGGAGAGTATCCGCAGTTTGAACTGATTGAACAGAAGCAGATGCTGCCGGGACGGGAACCTGGAGATGGATTTTATATTGCGATGTTTAAGCGGCGACCTCAGGCAGAATGATATGGGTGTTATGATAGAAATGTTATGATAGATAAATGCGAAGAAGATTGCGGAGGATTCATGAGCAAGAAGGATATATGCTCTTATAATTATGAAGAACTAAGAGCAGAGATAGAGAGTATAGGTGAGAAAACATTTCGCAGCAAACAGATCTATGAATGGCTGCATGTGAAACTGGCGGGCAGTTTTGATGAGATGACGAATCTCTCCAAAGCATTGAGGGAGAGGCTGGAAAAAGAATATGAGATTCCCAAAGTGGAGATGATCGACCATCAGATATCTCAGGTAGATCCGACGGAAAAGTTCCTGTTCGAACTGGCAGATGGCAATATGATAGAGAGTGTGCTTATGAAATACAATTACGGGAATTCCGTGTGCATCTCATCACAGGCGGGATGCCGTATGGGATGCAGGTTCTGCGCGTCTACGATTGGCGGTCTGGAGAGAAGCCTTGCACCGTCTGAGATGTTAAGGCAGATCTATCAGATCCAGAAGATGACTGGAGAGCGGGTATCCAATGTGGTAGTTATGGGAACCGGAGAGCCGCTGGATAATTATGATAACTTCGTAAAATTCATCCATATGCTAAGTGATGAACACGGACTGAATATCAGCCAGCGCAATATCACTGCATCCACTTGTGGCGTCGTACCAAATATGCGAAGGTTGGCAGAAGAAGGGCTTCAGATTACACTGGCATTATCACTTCATGGCTCCAGTCAGGAGAAGCGCAAGAAATTAATGCCTGTCGCGAATAAGTATGAATTAGAGGAAGTGTTGGAAGCCTGTGATTATTATTTCCGGAAAACAGGACGCAGAATCACTTTTGAGTACAGTCTGGTGGCGGGGGTGAATGACCAGCCGGAGGATGTAAAGGAGTTGACAGGCATCCTGAAAAAACGGAACTGTCATCTGAATCTGATACCGGTGAATCCGATCAAAGAGAGGGATTATAAGAAGCCAGACAGGAAAAATGCACTGGAATTCAAAAATAAACTTGAAAAAAACGGAATTAATGTTACTATAAGAAGGGAAAGAGGCTCAGATATAGATGGAGCCTGCGGTCAACTTAGAAGACGTCATGCGACCGCGGATTAAAGGAGAACCAGATGAAAATATATGCAATGACTGATGTAGGGAGAAAACGCGAGGTCAACCAGGACTACGTATATGTAACGGACAATCCGATCGGACCATTTCCGAATCTTCTTGCGGTTGCCGATGGAATGGGTGGCCACAAGGCAGGGGATTTTGCGTCCAAATATACGGTGGGTGTATTGAAAGAGGAATTAAAGAATACGCCGCTTGATAAGCCCGAAGAGATTCTGCGTAATGTAGTCAGCATTGCGAATCATAAACTGATTGAAGTAGCATCTACGGATATTAAATTGGAAGGAATGGGAACAACACTGGTAGCAGCAACGGTTGTTGGCAATACTTTGTATTTTGCCAATGTGGGAGACAGCAGGCTCTACCTGATCAATGATAAGATCCGGCAGATATCCAAAGACCATTCTTTGGTAGAAGAGATGGTAAGACTTGGAGGTATCAAGGCTGAAGAAGCAAGAAACCACCCGGACAAGAATATTATCACACGGGCAATAGGGGTAAAAGAGGATGTAGAGGCAGATATCTACGAGTATCGGTTGAAAAAGGGAGATATTATCCTGATGTGTACCGATGGTCTGAGTAATATGGTGGAAGATGAGGATATGTTTGATATCGTGAAAGGTTCCCGGGATGTCGTAGAAGCAGTGCAGATGTTAATCGAGAAGGCGAATAGTAACGGTGGGAGAGATAACATAGGGGTTGTTATAGCAGAGCCACTTGCAGATGAGGTGAGTATATGGTAAAAGATGGTATTTTTCTAGGGAAACGTTATGAGGTGCTTAGTAAGGTTGGAGCAGGGGGGATGGCTGATGTCTATAAGGGCAAAGACCATATGCTGAATCGTTACGTGGCAATTAAGGTTTTGAAGAAAGAATATAAAGAAGACGAGAATTTTGTACGTAAGTTCCGGTCAGAAGCGCAGGCTGCGGCTGGACTGATTCATCCGAATATAGTTAATGTATATGACGTGGGCGAGGATCGCGGATTATACTATATGGTCATGGAATTAGTCGAAGGGATTACGTTAAAGGAGTATATAGAGAAGAAGGGGAGATTATCCCATAAAGAAGTGATTAGTATCGCGATCCAGATGTGTACGGGTATCGGGGTTGCACATGCGGCGAATATTATCCATCGTGACATTAAGCCGCAGAATATTATTATATCCAGAGATGGTAAGGTGAAAGTAACGGATTTCGGTATTGCGAAGGCGACAACTTCGAATACCGTTAGTTCGAATGCAATGGGATCTGTCCATTATACATCCCCGGAGCAGGCAAGGGGTGGATTCAGTGATCAGAGAAGTGATATCTATTCTATTGGTATTACACTTTTCGAGATGGTGACAGGTCAGGTGCCTTTTGACGGAGATTCTACAGTGTCGGTAGCAATCAAGCATCTTCAGGAAGAGATTACGCCGCCGTCAAAACTGGTGCCGGATATTCCGTACAGTCTTGAGCAGATTATTTTGAAATGTACACAGAAGAACAGTGAGAGAAGATATAGGAGCACGGATGATCTGATCAAAGATCTGAAGCGTTCACTGGTTGATCCGAATGGCGATTTCGTTGTGATACCGCCGCTTCGTAATGCAGATACAGTTATCATCACAGATGATGAGTTGGATGATATCAGAGATTCATATGAATCGGGTGATGAAGATTATGATGAATATGATGACTACGACGATGATGACGATGATTATGATGGCGATGACTATGGTGATGCCGGATATGATGACGATACCGAGTATGACGATGATGATTACGATGAGGAAGATGACGAGTACGACTCCAGAAGAGGAAAGAAAGGGAAGGACTCTGATGAAGTAAATCCTCGGATGAATAAGATTATGAAGATTCTGACAATCGTCGTTGCGGTAATCATTATCTTTATTCTGATATTTACGATTGGAAAGGCTGCTGGTGTGTTCAAATTCGGACCGAGCCTTAAGATGAGTGAAGAGACAGAAGAGATGGTAAAGGTTCCAAATGTATTAGGTAAGACCGAAGAAGAAGCGAAAAAGATTTTGAATGATAAGGGACTGGGTTTCAAGGTGGATACACGTGAAGAATCTAAGAAATACGCGGAAGGGTTAGTTTCGAAGCAGAAGACAGAAGCAGGCGAGAAAGTTGCAAAGAATACGACGATTCATGTCGTAATCAGTTCTGGGCTGGTAGGTGATAAGATTCCGGTACCGGATGTCAGTGGTATGAGTGAAAGTGATGCCCAAAAAGCACTGGAGAATGCAGGATTTAAGAAAGTTACCTCCGAGTTTGCGTATAGTGATACCGTAGAGAGCGGCAATGTTATCGAGACGACTCCGGCTGCGAAGACGGAAGCGACGGAAGATACAGAGATTGTGATGAAAGTCAGCAAAGGTGCTGAAAAGAAGACCGTTCCGAATGTAGTTGGCCAGGAGGATGCAGCAGCACAGAATGCGATTACAAGCGCTGGACTTTCGGTTACAACTACGTATGATTACCATGATAGTGTACCAAAAGGTCAGGTTGTGTCCCAGAGTGTAAATGGGGGCAAGAAAGTAGCAGCGGGTACAAATATTAATCTTGTAATTAGTAATGGACCAAAGCCAGATGAGAGAATTGATATTCAAAGTTTTGTCGGACAGTCCGAAGGTAATCTGACAAGTTGGGCTTCCGGAAATGGATTGTATACCAGCAGAAGCGGCTCTGATTATAGTGATACAATTCCGAGGGGAGCGATTATCTCTCAAAGTCCTGCATCGGGTAAGGTTGATAAGGGAACAACGATCACTTATGTGGTCAGCAATGGACCAAGACCAGCTCAAGGTGGTGGAGAGACGGATGAACCTTTAGACTAAGCCGATTAGGCTGAAGCGGCAGGGTGTCAGATGAGTGAGACGGGATAAGGTATGCAAGGAAAGATAGTAAAAGGGATTGCCGGATTCTACTACGTACACGTAGTAGAATTCGGTGTTTATGAATGTAAAGCAAAAGGTGTATTCCGAAAAGAGAAGATTAAGCCGTTGGTAGGTGACAATGTAGAGATAGAAGTACTGGATGAAGAGGAGAAGACAGGCAATATTATTGATATTATTCCAAGACGCAATGAACTGATACGTCCGGCAGTTGCGAATATTGATCAGGCATTGGTTGTGTTTGCAATCGCAAAGCCTGACCCGCATTTTAATCTGTTGGACAGGTTTCTTGTGATGATGGAGAGGAAAGAGATTCCAGTCATTCTTTGCTTCAACAAAGAAGATATTGCGACGGATCCTCAGGTGACGGAGTTACAGCAGATTTATGGAGGCTGTGGATATCCGCTGATATTTACAAGTGCTTTGGAGGGGAAGAATGTGAATCAGGTTAAAGAGGTGCTAAGAGGCAAGACGACAGCCATTGCCGGACCCTCTGGCGTGGGCAAATCCTCCATTATCAATATATTGCAGCCTGAAGCGAATATGGAGACTGGTGCAATCAGTCAGAAGATTGAGAGAGGCAGGCATACAACCAGACATTCAGAACTGTTTCCGGTTGATGAGAATTCTTATATTATGGATACTCCGGGATTCAGTTCATTATATGTGAATGATTTTGACAAAGAAGAGTTAAAGTATTATTTTCCTGAGTTTGCAGAGTATGAAGGGACATGCCGATTCAATGGATGTGACCATGTTCATGAGCCGGGATGTGCGATAAAAGAAGCCGTGGAGGCAGGGAAGATACATGCGATACGTTATCAGAATTATATAGAGATGTATGAAGAACTGAAGAATAAGAGGAGGTATTGAGTATGGACTATATATTAGCTCCATCCATTCTGGCGGCGGACTTCAAGGTGCTTGGCCAGGAGATGAAAAAGACTGAGGAAAATGGTGCCAGATATTTGCATTTTGATGTCATGGACGGGATGTTTGTGCCGAGTATCTCGTTCGGTATGCCCGTGCTGGCTTCTATTCATGATGTAACAGATCAGGTGATGGATGTACATCTGATGGTGCAGGAACCGATTCGTTATATCGAGGCATTTAAGAAAGCAGGAGCAGATCTGGTGACAATTCATCTGGAAGCATGTGAAGATGTGAAGACAACCATTGATAAGATCCGTGAGTGTGGGCTGAAGGTGGGATTATCCATCTGCCCGGAGACGGAGGCAGAGGCAGTAGAGCCTTATCTGAAAGATGTCGACATGATACTTGTTATGAGTGTGCATCCTGGATTCGGCGGACAGAAGTTTATTCCGGAATCACTGGATAAGATTCGTAAGATTCGTGCGATGATTGGGGAAAAAGAATTATCTGTAGATATTCAGGTAGATGGAGGAATCTATCTTACGAATGTCCGGGAAGTGCTGGATGCAGGAGCGAATGTGATTGTAGCAGGATCTGCCGTATTTGGCGGAGATCCAGGGAAGAACACAAAGGAGTTTATGGAGATATTGAAGGATTATGAGTAAACGAATTGTAATTGTAAGTGGCGGAGAACTGGATGAAGAATTGACCCTTTCTATCTTAGAGAAGCAGGAAGGGGAATATGTGATTGGTGTGGATAAAGGAATGGAATTCCTTTATAGACATCAGATCATGCCAAGTTATATTGTAGGAGATTTTGACAGTGTGAAGGCAGAGATTGCGGATTATTATAAGAATGAGACGAATGTTCCGATTCGTGAATATAATCCGGTAAAAGATGCTTCTGATACAGAGATTGCAATCAGACTGGCTATGACACTTGGATGCAGCGAACTGATCATCCTTGGGGCTACAGGGGGAAGATTAGACCATCTCTGGGCGAATGTACAGAGCCTTACCATTCCGTTCAAAGCGGGAGTTGATGCGAAGATCGTGGATCGGCAGAATATGATCTGCCTAATCGGTGATGGAGAGACGCATCTTAGGAAGGACGAGATGTATGGTCCGTATTTTTCTGTATTCCCGCTAGGGGAAGAGATCTTCGGCTTCAATATCAAAGGGGCGAAGTATCCGCTTCGGAATCATATATTGACACCATATGACAGCCTTTGTGTCAGCAATCAGATTGCTGAGGATGAAGATGAGGCTGTAATCAGTTTTGCAGCGGGAATCGTAATCTTGATGCAGACCCGTGACAAGAAGTAATAAAAGTGATACACTGTTGTGTGTTTCGAAGTGTCGGCTGGCAAGGAGAAGAAATTCTAGGTCGGTTGATCATTAAAAGTAACTTTAGAAAGAGGACATAATAGATGAAATTAGGAATCGTGGGATTACCCAATGTAGGAAAAAGTACATTATTCAATTCGTTGACCAAAGCAGGGGCAGAATCAGCTAACTATCCATTCTGTACGATTGACCCGAATGTGGGAGTTGTAACCGTACCGGATGAAAGATTGAATGTGCTGGGAGAGATGTATCATACGAAGAAGATTATTCCGGCGGCGATTGAATTCGTAGATATCGCCGGACTGGTAAAAGGAGCGTCAAAAGGAGAGGGACTTGGCAATCAGTTTCTTGCCAATATCCGTGAGGTGGACGCGATTGTCCATGTAGTAAGATGCTTTGAGGACAGTAATATTGTCCACGTAGATGGCAGTATTAATCCGCTTCGTGATATTGAGACAATTAATCTGGAATTGATCTTCTCGGATCTGGAGATACTAGAGCGTAGGATTGCCAAGACTACGAAAGTAGCAAGAAATGACAAGACCGCTGCAAAAGAACTGGCACTTTTGGAGAAGATTAAAGCGCATCTGGAGGAAGGAAAACTCGCGAAGACATTCGAAGGAGCCGATGATGAGGATGAAGAGGCATGGCTGAAAGGCTATAATCTACTGACTTATAAGCCTGTAATCTATGCGGCGAATGTAGCAGAGGATGATCTGGCAGATGACGGTGTGTCCAATGTGGGTGTACAGGCAGTTCGCGAGTATGCCAAAGAAGAATTAAGCGAAGTCTTCGTTGTATGTGCGCAGATTGAACAGGAGATTGCAGAGCTGGATGATGATGAGAAGAAGATGTTCTTAGAAGATCTGGGATTATCTGAGTCTGGTCTTGAGAAATTGATTAAGGCAAGTTACAGACTGCTAGGATTGATCAGTTATCTGACGGCCGGAGAGCCGGAGGTACGTGCATGGACCATCACCAATGGAACCAAAGCGCCACAGGCGGCAGGAAAGATTCACTCTGATTTCGAGCGTGGCTTCATTCGTGCGGAGGTTGTATCTTATGATGATCTGATTGCGTGCGGCAGCCATAATGCAGCGAAGGAAAAAGGCTTGATCAGATTGGAAGGCAAGGAATACGTTGTAAAAGATGGGGATATTATGCTATTCCGCTTTAACGTATAGGAAGGAAGACGATAATCATGCACAAAACGATAGATTTTCCCAATATTGGGATACATCTGAAGTCGGTAGGTGATCATATTACGGTATTTGGCTTTGATATTGCGTATTATGGCATTATTATAGGTTTAGGGATTCTGGTTGGTATCTTCATCGCAGCGGCAGAGGCGAAAAGAAGCGGACAGAACCCGGAGGATTACTATGATCTTGCGATTTATGCGGTCATATTCTCAATTATTGGAGCCAGAATCTATTATGTGATCTTCTCCTGGGATATGTATAAGGATGATCTCATCAGTATCCTGAAAATACGGCAGGGAGGACTGGCGATTTATGGAGGCATCATCGCTGCAATTATTACGGTAATTATATTTGCAAAGGTCAAGAAGATGTCGGCTCCGTTAATATTTGACACTGCGGGGCTTGGACTTGTGGCAGGTCAGATGATCGGACGTTGGGGCAACTTCTTTAACCGGGAAGTATTCGGCGAGTATACGGATAATCTATTGGCTATGAGGCTCCCGGTAGATGCGGTCAGAGGCTCCGATATCTCAGGACTGATGCGTGATCATATGGAGACGGTAGACGGTGTGTCTTATATCCAGGCACATCCGACATTCCTCTATGAATCACTGTGGTGCCTGATGGTATTGATTATTATGTTGTTGTACCGGAAGCATAAGAAGTTCGATGGCGAGGTATTCCTGGTGTATTTGCTGGGATATGGGCTTGGAAGATTCTGGATTGAAGGAATCAGGACAGATCAGTTATTGCTGCCGGGTCTGGGAATTCCGGTATCGCAGATGCTCTCTGGCATTCTGGTTGTGGTGGCGATCGTGCTGATCGTGTATAATCGGAGGAAGAGAAAAGGGAGAATTTTCAGTAAGAAATAAAGGGTGTTGGAAGTGGACGGTATCGTGGAATGTGGCTGGCGGGGTTAGAACCGGAGCATTTCGTTAAGAAACTATAACCATAAAACTGGCTGGAAATTGGCAACCGAGCATATTCGACGAGAAGATTTGATATCTTCTCGCCTCAGATGCTCATGAGAATTTGATTTGAGATCAAATTCTCATGCCAGTTTCCGGCCATTTTTATGCTAACAGTTTCTAAGACTCATGCTACGCCCCTGACCCCGCCAGCCACATTCAAGCAACAATTTTCTCCCTAAATTCTCCCTAATGCCGCTTCATCTGCCACAATAGTCACATCATTATGCAACTGCAGGATAGAAGCCGGAACTGCCGGAGTAATAGGTCCTTTCAGTACTTTTTCAAGGATC
Source organism: Bariatricus sp. SGI.154 (assembly GCF_050313795.1). Lineage (NCBI taxonomy): Bacteria > Bacillati > Bacillota > Clostridia > Lachnospirales > Lachnospiraceae > Bariatricus > Bariatricus sp. SGI.154. The sequence goes on along the minus strand of NZ_JBNPMC010000023.1, from coordinate 10,218 downwards.
TCAGCCTTATCAGCCCCGCTTACTACTACGAGGATCTTCCGTGCCTGCATAATATTCTTAATTCCCATTGTATAAGCCTGTCTTGGCACATCTTCTTCTGACTCAAAGAATCTCTTATTCGCTTCGATTGTACTTTCCGTTAAGTCTACACAGTGTGTCTCGCGCTCGAATGCTTCTCCTGGCTCATTAAAGCCGATATGTCCGTTGTGTCCCAGACCAAGAAGCTGCAGATCAATGCCGCCAGAAGCGGTGATAATATGATTGTAGTCGTTACACGCTTTTTGGGAATCTGCTTCAAGTCCATTTGGAACGAAAGTGCGAGTCTTATCTATATTAATATGATTGAAGAGATTCGTATTCATAAAATAACGATAACTCTGATCATTTTCCGGGGATAATCCTTTGTACTCGTCCAGGTTGATACTGCTTACCTGCGAGAAGTCCAGGTCTCCTTTCTTATACCATTCAATTAACTGCTGGTAGGTTCCGACTGGGGTAGAGCCTGTTGCAAGTCCCAAGGTACAGTTTGGTTTCATAATTACCTGTGCGGAGATAATGTTAGCAGCCTTGCGGCTCATGTCCTGATAGTCTTTTGCTCTGTAAATAATCATAATTTTTTCCCTTTCTTAAGATAATAGATAACAGTGATTCTACTGTTCAGTATAGCGATGAAATCATAGTTTTCAAGTGGAATGAGATGGATTGAAGTTACTTTCAAAGATGGAAAGAAGTAACCTCGATTTGTGCAAATTGACTAAAAAAATAATAAAAAATTGTGCATGAATCAAGGACGTTTTGAAAAGTTTGAAAGAACTTTCAGAACATGAATATGGTATTGAAAATAAATTCTTCCACAGATATACTGAATGCCAGAAACGAGAAACGACAAGGAGGGAGCAGAGAGATGAAAGCGAACGTGGAACAGTTAAAGGGCAAATTAGTAGTATCCTGTCAGGCTTTGCCGCATGAGCCGCTGCATTCTTCTTTCATAATGGGAAGAATGGCGCTTGCAGCAAAAGAAGGGGGAGCCGTTGGTATCCGTGCTAATACGAAGGAGGATATTAAGGAGATCCAGTCTCAGGTAGATCTTCCGATCATCGGCATCGTCAAGAGAGATTATGACGATAGCAAAGTCTACATTACGCCGACGATGAAAGAAATTGATGAATTGATGGAAGTAAAACCAGAGATCATCGCAGTGGATGCGACTGGCGCACTTCGTCCAGGCAATGTAACATTGGATGAATTCTTCGCCCAGATTAAGGAGAAGTATCCGGATCAGCTTCTAATGGCAGATTGCTCTACTGTAGAAGAGGCAATCCATGCAGATGAGTTGGGATTTGATTTTATCGGAACAACGATGGTTGGTTACACTGAGCAGAGCAAAGGCGACAAGATTGAGGCGAATGATTTTGAGATATTAAGAAAGATCACTGCACAGGTGAAGAACAGAGTCATCGCAGAGGGTAACATCAATACCCCGGAAAAGGCTAAGAGAGTGATTGAACTTGGCGCATTTAGCGTAGTAGTAGGTTCGATTATTACCAGACCGCAACTGATCACGAAGGCATTTGCAGAAGCCCTGGGCTAAGAGGAACAGAGCTAAAAGCGGATGAAGGCAAAGTAAGAACATAATATTTTAAGGCATAAAGCAACCCGACAATCTAAAGATTCAGGAAAGAATCAATGATTCAAACAAGAGAAGGAGAGAAGAATTATGAGAAACTTGGACAAGTACAAAGGCGTGATCCCGGCATTTTACGCATGCTATGATGAGGCAGGAAACATCAGCCCAGAGGGCGTACAGGCTTTAACGAAATATTTCGTTGAAAAAGGTGTAAAAGGAGTTTATGTAAATGGCTCTTCCGGAGAATGTATTTATCAGAGCGTAGAAGATAAGAAGATCGTTCTGGAGAACGTAATGAAAGCAGCAGAAGGAAAACTTACGGTTATCGCTCACGTTGCATGCAACAATACAAAAGACAGTATGGAACTTGCAAGACATGCAGAGAGCCTTGGCGTAGATGCGATTGCGGCAATTCCTCCGATCTATTTCCGACTGCCGGAATATGCGATTGCACAGTACTGGAATGACATCAGTTCTGCAGCACCGAATACAGATTTCGTAATCTACAATATCCCACAGCTTGCAGGTGTTGCGCTTACTATGAACTTATTTGCAGAGATGAGAAAGAATCCAAGAGTCATCGGTGTAAAGAACTCTTCTATGCCGGTACAGGATATTCAGATGTTCAAGCAGGCAGCAGGAGAAGACTATGTGATCTTCAATGGACCGGACGAGCAGTTCATTAGCGGACGCGTAATCGGAGCAGAGGGGGCAATCGGCGGAACATACGGTGTTATGCCGGAGTTATTCCTTAAGATGGATGAGTATGTGAAGGCTGGAGAACTTGGTAAGGCAAGAGAAATCCAGTATGCAGCAGATGCAATCATCTACAAGATGTGTTCTGCTCACGGCAACATGTACGGAGTGATCAAGGCAATTCTTAAGATCAACGAAGGTCTGGAACTCGGCGGAGTAAGAGAGCCATTGCCATCCCTGATCGATAGTGATATGGCAATCGTAGAAGAAGCAGCGAAGATGATCCGTGATGCAAAGGCAGCATATCTTGCATAGAAGACAGAACGAATGAGAATTATAGGAGGAGAGAAGATGCAAGGCTTTACAGTAATTGATTTAGTAATCTTAATTGTATATCTGGCAGCAGTATTGTTTGCCGGGCTTCATTTCGCGAAGAAAGAGATGAAGGGAAAAGAGTATTTTAAGGGAGACGGAACTGTACCGTGGTGGGTAACTTCCGTATCTATCTTTGCAACTTTATTAAGTCCAATATCCTTCCTGTCATTAGCAGGTAACTCTTATGCAGGAACATGGATCATGTGGTTCGCTCAGTTGGGTATGCTCCTGGCAATTCCGCTGACGATCAAGTTCTTCCTTCCAATCTATAGTAAGCTGGATATTGATACCGCATATCACTATCTGGAACTGAGATTCGGAAGCAAAGGGCTTCGTGTATTGGGCGCTGTTATGTTCATCATCTACCAGGTAGGACGTATGTCTATCATTATGTATCTGCCATGTATGGTACTTGGAAGCCTGACTGGAATCAGTGTAAATGTACTGATTATCATCATGGGTGTGATTGCGATCATCTATTCTTACACTGGCGGACTTAAATCCGTACTTTGGACAGACTTTATCCAGGGTTCCGTATTATTAATCGGTGTAACATTCGCGTTAATCTTCCTGTTTGCACACATTGACGGAGGAGCAGGTGCAGTATTTAACGCACTTACAGAAGGACATAAGTTCCTGGCAACCGACCAGCCAATCTTTGACATTAACATTTTAAAAGACAGCGTATTCATCATGATCGTAGGTGCTGGCTTCAATACGATGGGATCTTATGTATCAAGTCAGGATATTGTACAGCGTTTTACAACAACAACTGATACGAAAAAACTGAATAAGATGATGCTGACAAACGGAGCATTATCTATCTTTATCGCAACTGTATTCTACTTGATCGGTACTGGATTATATGTATTCTATCAGCAGAATGCACTTCCGCCGGCAGCAGCGCAGGATCAGATCTTCGCATCCTACATTGCATTCGAACTTCCGGTAGGTATTACAGGACTTCTTCTGGCAGCCATCTACGCGGCATCTCAGTCTACACTGTCTACAGGACTGAACTCTGTAGCAGCAAGCTGGACGCTGGATATCCAGGCTCGTCTGACGAAGAAGGAATTAAGTTTTGAGAAACAGACAAAGATTGGACAGTATGTATCTCTGATCGTAGGTATCTTCTCTATCGTTGTATCTATGGTACTGGCAAATGGCGGAGTAAAATCTGCATATGAATGGTTCAACGGATTCATGGGATTGGTACTTGGTATCCTGATCGGAACATTTATCCTGGGAGCGTTTACAAAGGTTGCCAACACATTCGGCGCAACACTGGCATTCATCGCAGCATCTGTAGTAATGGTTGGAATTAAGTACTTTGCACCGGCAGGAGCAGTTTCTATCTGGTCATACTCTATCATCTCCATTGCAGTATCACTAGTGGTAGGTATCCCGGCGAGTCTGATCTGGAGAAAGGTAAAAGGAGATACATCCGTACCGGCTCCAAACACAACTGTTTACAAGAATTAATCGGATTCTTAATTAGTTGAATTCGAAAGGAGAGAAGAATATGATATTCGGAAATGTGCAGAATCTTGAGGAGTATCCATTCCTTGAGGAACAGGTAAAAGAATGTTTCGAGTATGCGAAGGAGCATGACCTGGCAGGCTATGAAAAAGGAAGCCACGAGATTGATGGGGACAGATTGTTCGTCAACATTGTAGAATATGAGACAGTGGCGGCAGAAGAGCGTTTCTGGGAAGCACATAAGAACTATCTGGATGTGCATTTGATGCTTCATGGCACAGAGCAGATTGATCTGAACTTTATCCAGAATATGGACGTGAAAGAGTTCGTCCCAAAGGATGATTTCCTTCCGATGGATGGAGAGAAGAATAGTTCTGTGATATTAAGAGATGGTGATTTCCTGATCTGCTATCCAAGTGACGGACACCGTACGGCAGTTGCAGTGAACGGTTCCGAGAAGATTAAAAAAGCGATTTTCAAAGTACGTATATAATACCCGGCGGGGAGGCAAAACGGAAGGGGTTCCGCTTTTGCCTCTTCGTGCTATATTTTTATGCATAGACAGAGGTGGTAAAATGGATCTGGTATTACTGATCGGACAGAGTAATGCAAAAGGATGCGGCAATCCAGAAGAAAGTGTGCGCCCAGGAGAACATGCATGGGAGTATGTAGAGAATTTTACGGGAAATGCATTGATTCCTATGGGATATACCTTGCAGTTATCCGAGGGAAGAGGGACGATTGCCCCGGCTTTTGCGAATCGATATTATGAAAACATGCAGGAGGATGTATGTGTGATACATTGTGCGGTAGATGGAAGCAGGATTAAAAACTGGCTGCATGACACAAACCGTTATCTTGAGGCGGCACAGGGGAAATTCATTCATGCACAGGAACATATAGAGAAAAAATATCCCATTGGCAGAAGAGTTGCTATATGGATTCAGGGAGAAAGTGACGGGAAATATGGAACGGATCCCGTGTATTATAAAGAAAAACTGATTGAGATCGGACGGTCATTGGAAGAAAAGTGTGGGATACGGGAGGTGTTTGTAAGCCGTACAGGACACTGGCTTCCGGATGAAGAGAATCTTGCGCGGATCAGACGGATTGGCGCCGCCCAGGAAAGAGCGTGTGAAGAGGAAAAGAATCTGATCCTTGTAAGCAAGATGGCTTCAGGGTTCCCTAAGAAGGGATATCTTCAGGATAATGTGCATTATAACATGGAGGCACTGAACCTGCTTGGAAGTGAGATTGCGGAAAATATTGGAATATATTATAATGAAGGGAGGATGCCTGTACTCGAAGAGACAGATGATATGGAACAGGCAAGAAAGTTCCTTATGATGCTGGAGGAGGCAGAGCAGTAATGATGAAAAAATATGTATGTATTGATATAGGCGGAACGGCGATTAAGTATGGACTTCTGAATGAGGGCGGAGAGATTATCTGCCGTAATGAGATGCGGACGGAAGCCTACAAAGGAGGTCCATCGATTCTTGCGAAAGTAGTTGGAATTGTGGAAGAATTTGCCAAGTCAGAAACAATCCGTGGAATCTGTATCTCTACGGCTGGTATGGTAGATACTAAGAAAGGGGAGATCTTCCATTCGGCACCTCTGATACCGCAGTATACAGGAACTCAGTTTAAAGCGACGATGGAACGGCGGTTTGGAGTTCCCTGCGAGGTAGAGAATGATGTGAACTGTGCGGGTCTTGCGGAATATATGACCGGAGCATCTAAAGGGAGTCAGGTTGCGCTGATGCTGACGATTGGGACTGGCATTGGCGGCTGTATTGTGATGGATGGAGAAGTATTCCACGGGTTCAGCAACAGTGCCTGTGAAATCGGCTATATGCACATGGCGGGCAGTGATTTCCAGACTTTGGGGGCGGCAAGTATTCTTACAAGAAAAGTTGCGGAGTGGAAGAATGAGTCGGATCAGGCATGGAATGGGTATCGTATCTTCGAAGAGGCGAAGAAGGGTGACGAACTGTGTATCAGAGCGATTGATGAGATGGTGGATGTACTGGGACAGGGGATTGCCAATATCTGTTATGTGATCAATCCGGAGGTTGTCGTGCTTGGCGGAGGAATTATGGCGCAGGAGGAGTACTTAAGAAGCCGGATTGAGGATGCAGTGGGAAGGAATCTGGTTCCAAGTATTGCTGCGCATACAAGGATTGCATTCGCAAAGCATCGCAATGATGCAGGAATGCTGGGAGCGTTCTACCATTTTATGCAGTGCCATGAGGAATAAAAGATGGAATATTATGTAAAATCTGTGGTTCCGATGATTGAATCGAACTATGATAATTTTACCAATGTAGAGAAGAATATTGCGGATTTTTTCATACAGAACCGTAAGAAGGTGGATTTCTCTGCGAAAGCAATTGCGGAGAGATTATATGTATCAGAAGCGTCTTTGTCGCGTTTTGCGAAAAAATGTGGGTACAGGGGATACCGGGAGTTCGTATATCAGTATGAAGAGACGTTTGTAGAGAAGCAGGAGTCTATGACCGGTAATACCAGAATGGTTCTGAATGCCTATCAGGAATTGCTGAACAAGACTTATAACCTTGTAGATGAGGCTCAGATTGCCAGAATCGGCAGATATCTGAATGGGGTAGAGCGAGTGTTCGTGTGCGGTAAAGGAAGTTCTGGTCTTACGGCAAGAGAGATGGAACTTCGATTCATGAGAATCGGTGTGGATATCGATTCTATCCAGGATACGGACTTAATGAGGATGCAGGCGGTGTTCCAGGACAGGCGAAGCCTGGTGTTCGGAATCAGTATCAGTGGCGAGAAGGAGGATGTGCTGTATCTTCTGAATGAAGCACATAAGCGAGGTGCGAAGACGGTACTTTTGACGGCGAAGAACAAGGGAATATTCGATGAATTCTGTGACGAAGTGGTGCTGTTGCCGTCTCTTCGGCATCTGAATCATGGCAATGTTATCTCGCCGCAGTTCCCGGTGCTGGTAATGCTGGATATTATATATTCTTATTATGTTGACCAGGACAAATTTGCCAAAGAGATTCTGCATGATAATACGCTCAGGGCATTGGAAGAAGGCAGCAAGAAGCGCAGGGAAGTTTTTGAATAGGGGTAGATTTGTGGCTTGCTGAAGGAAGATAGTGCTGAGCAAAAAGTTTTGCGGTGGCAGAGAAGTCTGTAGATAGTGAAGAAATCTTGAGATAATAAAGAATGAAAAAGAAAATAAGCAGGAGATCTGCTGTAAGGAGGGTATGATATGATTATCAAGAATGTAAAAGTTTACACAGAAGATGAGACTTTTGTGGATGGCGAGATCGCCATTAGAGGTGGAATCTTTGTGGAGCAAGAAGAAGCCAGGGAGAAACTGGAAGATGAAGAGGTGATTGATGGGGAAGGATGTTATGCAATCCCTGGTCTGATTGATCTTCATTTCCATGGATGTAAGGGGTATGATTTCTGTGACGGGACCAAAGAAGCGATTGCAGAGATCGCAAAATATGAGGCGTCCATAGGAGTAACTGCTATCTCTCCGGCAACGATGACTCTTCCGGTAGAAGAACTGGAGAGAATTCTGTCGGTGGCTGCTGAGTACAAAAAAGACGCGGCAGCGGAAGAAGCAGCGGCAGCAGCAAAAAAGGCAGATTTGATCGGCGTTAACATGGAGGGACCATTTATCAGCGAGAAGAAGAAAGGCGCACAGGATGAGAGAAACATTATTACCTGTGATGCGTCCATCTGCCAGCGTTTCTTAGATGCATCCGAAGGTTTGGTCAAATTCGTCGGTGTTGCTCCGGAGCACAGTGAAAATGCAGTAGAATTCATCCAGAAGATGAAGGATAAAGTGAATATATCTCTTGCGCACACGAATTCAGATTACGATACAGCAATGGAAGCATTTGCGGCAGGGGCGAATCATGCGGTGCATCTGTACAATGCTATGCCGGCATTTACCCATCGCGAGCCGGGTGTTGTAGGTGCTGTATCTGACAATGCACATGTGAATGCAGAATTAATCTGTGATGGCGTACACATTCATCCATCCGTAGTGCGTGCAACCTTCAAGATGCTTGGCGCAGACAGAATGATCTTAATCAGTGACAGCATGCGCGCAACCGGAATGCCAGACGGTCAATATACGTTAGGCGGCCTGGATGTAAACGTGGTAGGCAATCGCGCTACACTGGTATCCAATGGAGCATTGGCAGGATCTGCAACCAATCTGCTGGATTGCATGAGAACCGTAGTGAAGAAGATGGGAATCCCACTTGAGACAGCAGTTGCCTGCGCAACCAAACACCCGGCAAAGAGTTTGGGCGAATATGAGAAGTATGGCTCGATTACACCGGGAAAGAAAGGGAATGTTGTGCTGCTTGACGGGGAATTGAATCTGAAAGCAGTAGTTAAGGACGGCGTCCGCCTTTAATGGGGACGGGGGAAATTGAAAAAACCCCCGTCCCCGATTGAGATGGTGGTGTCCCTTTTTGGATTTGCCCTGTCCCTAATTAAAATAGTGGTGTCCCTTTTTAGATTAATGATGGAGACTATGGAGGTATGAAATAATGAGAGGAGAAGGCGCGTGCCTGATATGCGGCAAGCCGCTTGTGTATTTTGGGAAAGTGCGGAAAATGGAATGTGTGATGTGCCATAGGAGATTGGAGAGTTATTCCAGTTGTGAAGATGGACATTACATATGTGATGAATGCCATGCCAGACAGGGAATTCAGGTAATTATGGATGGGTGCAGAAAGAGTGAATCCAAGAATCCGATTGCTATTATGCAGGAATTGATGGAGGATCCGTATATCTATATGCACGGACCGGAGCATCATGTTATGGTAGGTGCTGTATTGCTTACGGCATATAAGAATTGTGGTGGTTATCAAGGGGAAGGTAGTCATGAGGCATTTGTGAAAGATTTAGAAGAGATGCGGGCAAGAGGAAGTGAATACCCTGGCGGCGCCTGTGGTATCTGGGGATGCTGCGGAGCAGCAGTCAGTACAGGGATATTCATAAGTATTATTACTAAGGCAACACCGCTTACGGGGAAATCTTGGCGCTTGTCGAATCGAATGACATCTCAGGCACTTGGAGCCATAGCGGATCTTGGCGGACCGAGGTGCTGCAAAAGAGATTCATTCACAGCAGTAATAAAAGCGGTAGAATTCACAAAAGAAAATATGGGGATAGAATTAGAACTTCCGGAAAAAATAGAGTGTGATTTTTCAAGAGAGAATCAGCAATGTCTAAAACAGCACTGCCCATATTACAGGGAGGGGACGGGGGAAATTGAAAAAACCCCCGTCCCCAATTAAAATAGAGGTGTCCCTTTTTGGATTTGCCCTGTCCCCAATTAAAATGGTGGTGTCCCTAATTGATATAAGCCGAGTTAATTGATAAGGAAATCAATAATATCCCAAGCATCAGAATTCGCTCGTTTATATAATTCTGTATAACCACAGCGTGTACAAGATACAGTAGTAAATTTTTTGTTCTGTACATCAAAGACTTTTGCAAAATTGCCTCCGGTTGCTTGGAATTGATCGCTTTCATAATGAGTGTTTCCACATTTCGGGCATACATATTGTTGTCTTTCCATAATGATTTCTCCTTTTTTATCAGGTACTCCGAAGTATACCTGATGTAATAAATTCACAATAAGTTAACGCACGGTTGTGCCAAATGGCATCAATGCCAGTTTGGCAAGTTTGAATTGCTGCAGACCAAAGGGGATGCCAACAATTGTGATGCAAAGTAGAACTCCGATAGTCGCTGATTCAACAGCGAGCCAGAATCCGGAGACAACCAGCCAGATCACATTTAGCAGGAGGGAACCTGCACCGCCGCCATAAGTAACCTCTTTTCCAAATGGAAAGAAACTTAAGGCTGCAAACTTAAAACATTGCATTCCCACAGGAATACCAATGATAGTGATACACCATAGGCAGCCGGCAAGCGCCCAACTAAGACCGCTTATGAAGCCTCCAAAGATGAACCATAAAATATTACCTAGACATCCCATATAATCAATCCTCCTTTCTTACTTC